>JAYEFH010000284.1:0-2137 GCA_034658555.1 Thermodesulfobacteriota bacterium
TTGGTCCCCTAACTCTTCATCTTCGTACCAATCGTCAAAGTAGTCTGGAATGTTATTTAAATCTGGCATAATTAACTCCTGTTTTTTTCGATTTTGTATTTCATGTTTAGTAGTATGGCGAACGCGGCAATTCACCCGCCGACGTAGGAGGTCGGGTGGAATTACTTGTTGGACGAAGCCGCTACGCGGCAGACATTCCCGGCAGCCAATTTTCTTCCATTGTTAAATATATTGCAACGTCTTGCTTTCTTTGTAATATAAACAAAACGGCAATGCAAGAGTATTTGCCATTCATGTCAATTATTACAAAGGGAGGAGACTGCAATGAACATCAACATGCCAAATGATCCGCAATTCAACAAGTATTACCAGAAACACTTGAAGTGCTTGAAACTAAATGGACTACAACCCAAGACCATTGAGGCCTATTCAAGGGCAATCAGACGTATAGGAAACTATTTTAATTGCCGGATTGACGATCTTTCGTCTGACCAGCTGCTTGATTATTTCAACGAACTCTTGGATTTCCATTCCTGGCCCACGGTCAAGCTTGACCTGTATGGTCTGAAATTCTTTTACAACAAAGTTCTAAGCAAAACCTGGAATGATATTCCTCTGATAAAGCCGCCAAAGACAACAAAAATTCCGGATATTTTATCCATTGATCAGGTAAACCAGCTCTTTGCTGCAACCAACAGATTAAGCTATAAGATTTTTTTCTTCACCATCTACAGCATGGGGCTGCGCCTTGGCGAAGGTATCAACCTGACCGTCGGCGATCTGGACTCCGTAAATATGCGGGTTCATATTCGTGACGCCAAGGGCAATAAAGACAGGTTGGTGCCGCTGCCGGTAAACACATTGCATACCCTGAGAAATTTCTGGAATGTTCACAGGCACCCCCGTTTCATCTTTCCAAGCAGGAAAAGAGGTGTAAAGAATGCCCACCTGGTTAATCAGCCACTGGACAAAAGCGGTATCCAGACAGCCATGAAAGCTGTAGTAAAACAAATCGGCATTAAAAAAAAATTTCCTGCCACTCTCTGCGCCACAGCTATGCAACGCATTTGCTGGAAGCAGGGGTTGATCTTATCGAATTACAACAAATCATGGGGCATGTCAGCGTACTGACAACATCGAGATACACTCACCTGACTTCCAGAACCCAAAAGAATGCCTGTCAGGTCATCAACACGTTGGCAAACACCTTTGATATAAAATGGGGAGGGGTAAAATGATTCTTCTCTCCTCGATTATAAATGAATTTGAAGACCTTTTTTTTGAGCGATACAAAAAAAATGTTCTGCCGGGACACAAAAAAGCCCTGCATGCCATGAAGCAGTGCAGAATGGAGCATGCTCCCCACATGCTGGCCAAATGCTCCAACCATAACTGCGGTAAACAGATATATATCCCACATTCCTGCGGCCACAGAAATTGTCCTCATTGCCAGAACCATGAAAACTGGCAATGGATCGAGAATCAATTAAGCAAACAGCTGCCCGCCCCATATTATCTGATTACTTTTACTTTGCCCCGCCAGCTCCGGGATCTTGCATGGAAAAATCAGAAAAAAATCTATCCCCTGATGTTTTCCTGTGTTCAGGATGTACTGAAAACATTTACCCAAAATGACAAAAAGCTCCAGGGCACAGCAGGGTTTACAACTATACTGCATACCCACTCAAGAGCCCTTGATTATCATCCGCATATACATGTTGTCATGCCTGGAGCAAGCATCAACCCGAAAACAGGGTTGTGGAAGGTTAAATCTTCAGACTACCTTTTCAATCACCAGGCACTGGCACAAGTTTTCAGGGCAAAGCTCCTGGAGGGAATTATTGACAGTAATCTGAGAGTACCTCCAAATTGTCCGAAACAATGGGTTGTTGACTGCAAAAACATCGGCAACGGCGACAAGGCATTAATCTATCTCGGCAAATATCTTTACAAAGGCGTTATCCAGGAAAAAGATATCCTGAAATGCGAAAACGGCATGGTCACTTTCAGGTATGTTGATTCCAAAACCAAACAGCATCAAACAAAGACGGTTAGAGGCGAATATTTTCTATACCTGTTGATGCTCCATGTTCTGCCAAAAGGCTTCCGCAGAACCAGATGCTATGGTTTTCTTCAT
>JAYEFH010000285.1:0-2134 GCA_034658555.1 Thermodesulfobacteriota bacterium
GCTTGAGGAGCGGCAGCGCTCCGACTGTCGCCACCAGTGCGGTGAGGCTGAAGGCCCCCTGTGGCAGAGGGGATTTGAATATAACCTCCCGAACCAGGACATAGGCCACGTAACCAGTGAGGGCTATTACCTTTACGAGGCGGCCGACCAGTGACCTCTCAGGCTTGGAGGGACGACAATCCGGACATTTCAGGCCGCAGGTCACAGGGCGCAGGCCCTCTTGGCCCGGCGCGATAACCTGATCGTCATTCAGCCACTGGTTAAGGAGCTTTAACAGACCTGAAGGAGATGCCTTATCCGGATCATAGAAAAGTATGACACTCCCTGTCACAGGCCTCGCCTCGGCGCCGGCCACGTCTGCCTGTCTGGAGACCCAGTCAGCCAGGGCTGCAGCCCTGTTGCCGTTATAGCGGATGTCTGCAACCCTGACACGCAAACGACCGGGGATACTGTGCCGGACTTGCAATCCCTTTTGATTAAATTCGCTCATAGTTTGTGGCTCGTAGTTCATGGTTCATGAACAGGATATTGTCTCAATAAAATTAAGGAGTTAAAAAATAATTAAGGAAAATTATAATTAATATTATTGCAATTCATTCGCTGCTTTGGTATAGGATGCGTCTTAATAAACTAAACTCTTCATTTTGTCAACTTACCATGAGGTGTAAATTCTCAAATATGGAGAAAGTAAATACCCCCCAATGAGAAGATAAATGTCTTCTTTTCAATAACAGAAATTATATTAATTGCGACTTAGGAACGGGAGATAAATAAGTTGAACAAAAATTAATAGGGTTTTTTGTTGTATTCAAGGCGCGAGGAGCAAGCATAACGGGTTATGTGATCGAGGAGCAACGAAGAAGACGGCAAAAAAGACATTAATTTGTTCAAGTTATTTATTGTACGTTCATTAGGTCCCTCGATAACATCGGAGTATCAATGAATTCAGAGAGTTCAGGCAGCGCAAGTCAAGTCGGTGAGATGCTCGCCGGTGTTGATTTGGAAATCGCACACGAGCTGCCGGGCAGGATACGCCTCAAAGGGTCTTTTCTTTCACATCCTGCTTTGGACATACCTTTCTTTGAAGCCTATATCCTGGCTATAGAAGGGGTTGAGGATGTGAGGATAAATCGCAAGGCCTCTTCCATCCTCATAGAATACCATGGAAATTCTCACACCCGCGACAGGATTCTGTTCTCTTTGGCTGTTCCTCCGAAGGAAGCCCTGTCGGACCAGAGACATACCGATACCAGGACCGAGGCCGATGTCAGCGGCATGATCATGTCTGCAGCAGTGCTCCTGGCCCTTCCTATCCTGCCCATGCGTCTGAAGGCTATTATTTCATGGCTTTCAGTCTCCCCGGTAATTCTGGAAGGCGTCACGACTCTTGTCACAAAAGGGCTCAAGGTCGATGTCCTTGATGCCACGGCAGTGAGCCTGGCCATGCTCAGGAAGGATTACTTTACAGCCAATGCGGTTCATCTTTTGCTGAGGACCGGTGACTATATTCATCACACAACTGAAACCAACTCAGACCGTATGATCAGGAGCCTTTTGAGGCCTGAGACCGGTATGGCCTGGGTGGAAGAGGAAGGCACTGAAAGACAGATATCCATTTCAGAGATCCTGCCTGGTCAGTTGGTAGTGGTTGGGGCCGGTGATCTTATCCCGATAGACGGCCGGATAGAGCAGGGCACAGCCCTTGTCAACCAGGCCTCCATGACCGGGGAGTCCGTGCCGGTCAGGAAGGAGATCGGCGACACGGCAATGTCCGGCACAGTAGTCGAGGAAGGCAGGATCAAAATAGAAGCTGTGGGCGTTGGCAGCGAGACCGCCACGGCCCGTATTTCCCGCTATATCGAATCCTCATTGAAGACAAAATCCATCACCCAAAGAGAGTCTGAAAAACTGGCTGATAGTCTGGTGCCTCTGACATTCGCACTGGGGGGCGTAATGGCTGTCCTTACCAGGGACATCGAAAGGGCTGCTGCTGTATTTATGGTGGATTACTCCTGCGCCATCAAGCTCTCCACACCGGTATGCATTAAGATTGCCATGTATCAGGCAGGCAAGAAAGGAGTCCTTGTAAAGGGCGGTCAGGCCATTGAGGCAATGGGCGAAGTGGACACTGTGG
>JAYEFH010000286.1:0-2128 GCA_034658555.1 Thermodesulfobacteriota bacterium
AGTCCAGGCCGAATGTCACCATAGACGCAGCGGGCCTGTGTCTCAAGACAGGAAACGCAATAATTCTTAAAGGCGGATCGGACGCCCTTTATTCCAACCTGGCCCTGGCCTCCATACTACAGGATGTACTGAAAGAGTTTTCAGTACCCGGTGAGGCGGTGCAGGTAGTCTCAACTACTGACAGGGCGGCAGTTACAGAGCTTCTGAAGAGGGAAGAGGAAATAGATGTCATAATCCCAAGGGGAGGTGAAAGCCTTATCCGTTTTGTGGCGGAGCATTCCCGCATCCCCGTGCTGAAGCATTACAAGGGCGTGTGTCATGTATATGTTGACAAATGGGCCGACCTGAACATGGCCGAAGAGGTCTGTTTAAATTCCAAGGTGCATAGACCCGGGGTCTGTAATGCCATGGAAGGTATGCTTGTACACAGAGATATTGCAGATAAGTTTTTGCCCTTAATGGCTGAGTCATTCAGGGATGCAGGTGTGGAACTCCGGGGGTGTAAGCGCACATGCGGATTGGTACCTTTTGCCAAAGCGGCCACTGATGAGGACTGGGGAAAGGAATTCCTGGACCTGGTTCTGGCTGTAAAGGTGGTTGCCTGCATGGATGAAGCCATGGACTATATTGCCCGTTATGGTTCGAATCATACTGATGCCATAGTCACAAGGGATTACGCAAGGGCAAGGAGATTTTTGTCAGAGGTGGATGCCTCTCTGGTTATCGTCAATGCATCAACCCGCTTTAATGACGGTGGAGAGTTAGGCCTTGGAGCAGAGATAGGAATCAGCACCTCCAAACTGCATGCCTATGGCCCTATGGGGCTTGAGGAACTCACTACCACGAAATTCATTGCTTTTGGTGATGGCCAGATAAGGAGCTAGTTTGCGCATAGGTCTGTTAGGAGGCACGCTGGACCCTGTCCACTTTGGCCATCTCAGGTCGGCTGAGGAAATCAGAGAGGCTCTGGAACTGGATGAAATCTGGTTTATGCCTGCCGCCCTGCCGCCACATAAGGAACCATCAACCCTTACGTCCTTTGCCCATCGTCTTGCCATGGTGGAGCTGGCAGTAACTTCTACTGAGCATTTCAAGACTACAGCCATTGAAGACGAACGTCCCGGGCCGTCCTATTCCATTGACACCTTAAAGGAGCTTGGAGAAAAACATAAAAATAAGGCGAAATTTTTTTTTATTCTTGGGAGTGACGCT
Source organism: Thermodesulfobacteriota bacterium (assembly GCA_034658555.1). Lineage (GTDB taxonomy): Bacteria > Desulfobacterota > Dissulfuribacteria > Dissulfuribacterales > UBA3076 > UBA3076. The sequence goes on from JAYEFH010000286.1 coordinate 1,213, forward strand.
TTCCTCGATATTGAGACATGGAAGGACTATGGCAGCCTCACGGACTATGGCTCTCTGGTAATCATGAGACGGGATTATGAAGAATCGTCAGAGTTGAAACAGGTCATATCCCGGGCCTTTCTAAATCATCGTATCCAAGAGGAAAAGGACATTTTTATTGCCCATGATAAAGGTGCTATCTACCTTTATTCAGTAACTCACCTTGCAATATCAGGGACTGATATACGGCGCAGGGCAAGATCCGGTCTTTCTGTGCGTTTTCTTGTCCCTGAAGAAGTCAGGAAATATATGGAAAAAAATAGCTTGTATGCTGAGTCGCCAGGCGACCCTTCACCATCTTTAGAGAATAAAGAGTCCAAAGTCGCATCTTTAGAGGAACCGGCTCAACAAATAGTTTCGGAAATTCTGGAAAACAAGGGGGAACAGGTTGTAATCCTGGACATGAGAGGTCTTTCTTCTCTTGCTGATTTTTTCATAATTTCCCATGGGCGATCCACCCGGCATGTCCAGGGCATTGCAAGCAAGATGCGCAAGGACCTTCGCAAGAAGGGGATCAAGTGCAGGGGAATTGAAGGGGAACAAGAGGGTAAGTGGATATTGATGGACTATGGAGACGTTATTGTACACCTGTTTTACGAACCCATAAGGGACTTTTACGACCTTGAAGGACTATGGAGCGAGATCCCGAGAATAACCCCATGATTCCGCTGAAATCAGCTCAAAGCTCAAAGCTCAAAGAGCTATCGCAATCAACCCCTTTCAGCTTTCAGCTCTTATGCAACGCAGCAGATGGGGCATTTTGAGCGGAATCATGTTTCATGACGTTTTGCGGTATAATCATCTTATATGAAAAATCCGATCTGTGAATTCAAGGCCGTCAGCAAGGACTATTCCGTACGGCATAGCTTTTTTGCAT
>JAYEFH010000287.1:0-9391 GCA_034658555.1 Thermodesulfobacteriota bacterium
GGAACATGGCCAGGCGGGTGGATCAGGTCTGCAATGAGCTGGGAATCACAATACCGGTAGCAATTCATGCCGACCACTATGGCATCAAGAAAGAAGAAGATGTCGGACCGGCAAAGGTAGAGATCCCTAGCATGTTTGAAGCCGGCATGACCTCCATAGCAATTGATGCATCACACCTCCCGGATGACAAGAACCTACTTGCAAATCTGCAACTTGCACCTTATGTCCCCAAATGGGCCGGGCTGGAGACAGAGGTGGGAGAGATCAAAGGGAAAGAAGGACTCTCAACAGTTGATGAGGCCTTATTCCTGATACAGGGGCTTAACGCCAATGGTATCTTCCCTGACTGGATAGCCCTTAATAATGGCTCTACCCATGGTATCGAGGCGAGTGATTTGGGAATACAGGTAAAATTGACCGGAGAGATCCACGAGATATTGGCCAGATACAATGTATCAGGTGCCCAGCACGGCACGTCCGGCAATAATTCCGACAGGCTGCGGGAGATCGTCTCAAAAACCAATACTACCAAGGCCAATGTGGCTACTGCCCTTCAAATGATTTCCTGGGGTCTTGAAGTAAACGATTACGGAAATGCTGCAACAGACGAAGACGGAAATTTCATCAAGGTTACAGGAGAAGGGGTAACAGAGGAACTGTGGGCGGAGATGGTTGCCTATGCCGAGTCTAAGGACATTAAGGGCGGAAATTACAAGAAACTAAACCTGCCCTTTGCCAACAAAATCCTTGGGCAATCTATGGATATAAGGGAGAGGATGGCCAAACGTGTAGAAGATTTTGTCTATAACATGCTGGTCAATGTATTTAACGCCCAGGACACCTCTTCTTTGGCTATAGATGCCATACTGACCGCAGGGTCTTATGATCTCGGTCCCAAGACTGATCGGCAGGAAGATTCTTCAGAGTGGACTGAGAACAAAATCGTTGAGCGGGCGGCTACGATCAATCAATAGCAATGAAGGATTTCTTATTCACCGCAGAGAGCGCAGAGAACGTAGAGGGAAAATAGGCGGCTTTAAAGATTAACGTCTGTTATGCGAATCACTGGAGGACAGGCCCGGGGGCGGCGCTTAATAGGGCCCAAAGGCCGTTGTCTGCGTCCCACATCAGATCTTGTGCGGGAGGCTCTTTTCCAAATCCTTCATGCCCGCTTGGGATTCCCCTGGAAATCGTGCAATGTTCTAGATCTTTTTGCCGGTACCGGGGCACTTGGGATTGAGGCCCTTTCCAGGGCGGCAAGGGAGGTTGTTTTTGTAGATTATCACAAATCGTCCCTTGATCTTATCCGGCGAAATCTCAGTTTATGTGGCTTCAGTGAGCGCGCGAAAGTGGTCAGTGCTGATATCGGGACCGGCTCGAAGTCCATTAATCGTGTTCTAAAATACGCCCCCTTTAATTTGATATTTGCCGATCCTCCATATTCCCATGGCCTTGGTAAAAAGGCCCTGGAATGGATGGCGAAGACAGGTATTTTAGTTTCCGGGGGATGGATGATTATTGAAGAATTTAAGGGAGAGAAACTTCCTTACACGGTTATATCCGGTTCTGAATCATCCCTTCAGTTTGTGGACAGCCGCAGATATGGTCAGACTGAACTTTGGTTTTACAGGTCAATATAATGCAATCACCAAATCACCAAATCACCAAATCACCAAATCCTACACCTCGCATAGCAGTGTATTCAGGCACCTTTGATCCAGTGACTAATGGTCATTTGGATCTTGTTGATCGAGCACTAAAGCTATTTGACAAGGTAGTGATCGCCATTGGTATCAATCCTGTCAAAGAAAGCCTGTTTACCCTTGAAGAGCGTCTGGAAATGGTACGTGAGACCATAGGAACGAATGGAAGAGTAAAAATAATCAGCTTTGACGGGCTTTTGGTGGATCTTGCCGCCAAGCATGGGGCCTGCGCCATACTGCGCGGATTGAGAGCTGTGTCGGACTTTGATTACGAGCTACAGCGGGCCTTGATGAACCGCAAGTTATCTCCTGACATAGAGACTGTATTCTTAATGACCGGGTTCCGCTGGATTTATATAAGTTCCACTATAGTCAAGGAGGCGGCCCGTTTTGGCGGCAGTCTTGAGGGACTTGTCCCGCCGTTAGTGGAAGAGTGTTTAAGAAAGGCGTTTAGGTGATAAGAAATATACAGCTCAGCGGGTGGAAAGCACAAAACCATAGGCTATATTCGGGCGAGGGAGGGGCATCACGATGTATACAGACGGAACTGTGAATTATTGCTGGTTTGGGTTACAGGGGAATTTGGTCCTGGAGTGAGAGTTTTGGTATGTACGCTTCAACATGTAGCTACCATGTCAGAACCAAAAATATTCGAGTTTTTTGAGAACTTCGGGATATATATTTCTCAACCGACAATATCTCGAATTCTGACAAAAAATCAGGGTAAGTTTCATCAAGAGAAAAATAATATTTCCCGAACAAGGATTATGGCGTCGGCTGCGATCGCATGGTATCATCAGCAAACAGACATTTCTGCAGTTAGAGTTTTTTTGACCGACGACGCTCCACAATTCAAAAGGAAGAGTGTAGTTTTAAATGCGTACTGTTTTTCGTCCAAATAATGAAGGTGTAGAGCGTTGCTCTGATATCAACAAGGGCAGCTGGATTAATCTGGTAGCTCCTACCCCTGAAGAACTGGACAGGGTTCAGAAGGAACTGGGCATACTCCCGGAGTTCTTGAGATATCCGCTCGATGAGGAAGAGACCTCCCGGATAGAACGGGAGGAAGGTCAATTTTTGATTATCATAAAGATACCAGACCCACGCCATGAGGGGGATATGGTTCGCTACGAGGCCATTCCATTGGGCATTATTGTTACAGGCCAAATCGTAATAACGATTTGCCTCAAGGAAACTCCGGTCTTTGAAGGACTTATGGAATCCAAATGGGCCAAACGTCTACTTGAAGATCATGTCCGGTTTGTATTTAATATTTTTCTCAGGGTGGCAAATGCCTATTTAAGACATCTTCGGCTAATAGACAAATTGACCAATGAATACGAGGCAGAGCTTCACCGATCGCTCCGTAACATAGAGCTCCTAAAACTTTTAAACCTTGAAAAAAGTTTGGTTTATTTCAATACCGGTCTTAGGGCCAATGACGTAGTAATGGCCAGACTTCAGGGCGGTCGTTATTTACCTATAGACGAAGAAAACGAAGATATCCTGGAAGATGCCCAAATTGAAAACCAGCAGGCTATAGAAATGGCAAAAATCTTCAGTGATATCCTGAGTGGGATGATGAATGCATACGCTTCTGTAATTTCTAACAATCTTAATATAGTAATGAAATTCTTGACTGCTGTGACCATGGTTCTTATGTTACCCACACTGGTTGCAAGTATCTATGGCATGAACATCGTCCTTCCTTTTCAAGACTCACCTTTTGCTTTTGCCCTGACAATGGGACTGTCCTTCTTATTATCCGGGACAGTGGTATTTATCTTTATCAAAAAAAGAATGTTTTAAGGAGGCACTGCATACCGACCCATGGACCGCACCTATGAGTCCTTCTCTGGTTTAGATCCTGAAAAAGACGCCTGGATTGCAAACTTCTATACTGAAAACCACCTTGCCTACGAAGTATTTCCCCAGAAAGTCGCTTCACCAGAGCAGTTGAGGTTTATGGTATTATTGGATGAAGATCCTTTCTACTACCCTTGTTCTGATAAAATCTTCAAGACTATCATAGAAAAAAAAGGGGGAGATCTCCTTACTTTTGCCTATATAAAGGTGTGGGAACGTGTCGAGCCGCTTATACGCTCAGTAGTAAAAGACACCTACAAGCAAAAGTTTCTGCTCAGCCTTCTTGGAATGAAGTTCAGGCGTGAGACCGCCTCGCTGGTGTTGCTCCCATTAAGACTTGAAAAAAGGCTGCTCCAGATATTCATCCGGGTTAGCGAGATTGATCGCCCGCTGGCCCAAATCAAGGAAACCAAAAATCGCAGAATATGCGAGATCCTTAAGTCAGAGGACTTTAAGGATGCCTTCAATGACCCCAAGGGACTGGAATTGCGGGAAGACACCCCTCTGGACGATGTAAACTTTGGAATACACCTCTTGCAAATTCGTCGTCTCATAGCCCTGTCCGGCTACTCAGAGCTTTGGACCAGTGAAAAACAAGTCACATCAGACACACTCCGCTCTATGATGAAGGCCCCAATAGAAGGTCCTGGCTGGATATGGCTGAAAAATACACTCCACAAATGGATCCATTCCGGGGAAAGACGGTATTTGTTATGGATGGGAGTCTCTGCCGGTGAGGTACTGCTTGATCTTGCCATGATACGGATCTTGATCCGTATGGGGATCAACGTCATATTATCTGTCAAAAAGGCATTCTACTATGATTCAATCACCTTAAATGATGTACTGGAAGATCCTTATCTCCAGGAGATGCTGTCAGGGGCGGAGATTATCGCTAACCCCAATATCTCGAAAAAAGAGCTTTTGGAAGAGCTTAAAAGCGATAAAACATTATATGTTATCTCAGATGGGACACAGGAGCACTTTAATCCACTTCTTACGTCAGTAACATTTGCCAGGGCCTTCAAGGAGGCTGACGCGGTAATCAGTCGCAGTGCGGAAGATGCCGATTGTTTTATCAAATCACGCTTCCAGTTCACTAGAGACGCCCTGTCCATGGTTTGTAAAAAATCCGGCAAACTCACGCTTAGGGAGAAACTGCGTCATCCAAAGGTCATACGTTTTTCAGAGGCAGATCTGAGGGCCAAGGCCAAAGCCCTGGTTATTGATCTGAGAATAAAAAAGAGTCAGGGTAAGAAGATCCTGTTCTACAGCGCTATTGTCGGGAGCATACCGCATCAGTTGGAGACCGCGAAGAAGATACTAAACGTATTTGTGGATTACCTTCGTAAAAGACAGGAGGGGGTGGTAGTGATAAACCCGGCGGAACACTTCGAACCGGGCATGGACGCCGATGATATAATGTATATGTGGGAAATCGTACAGCGGAGCGGGTTGATAAACATGTGGAGGTTCCAGACAGTAGACGATATTGAAAATGCCTTTGAACTTATGGATGAAAAAATACCGCCTGAGTGGATAGGAAAAGACGCCACTTACAGCACCGGTTGTACAATGGAGATGAAGATAGCCCTTGAAGTCCAAAAGGAACGCCCTGAGATGCAGATCATAGGCCCGCCGTGGGAAAAATTTCTGAGAAGAAAGGAATATGGAGTGGGGAAATTGTATGACAGGGCACTTGGTGATATATGAAAAAAGTTTCCAATCAGCAACAGCAATTATACTTTGATGACAATTCCCTGGCTTTAAGCCTTTATGGTGAACAGGGAAGAAACCTCAAGGCCATTGAAGAGTTCCTAAAGGTTACTATACATGTCAAAGGAAACCAGATCACTATCACCGGTGATCCTATAGGAGTGGACCTTGCGAGTCGCACTTGTTCCCAGCTCTATGAACTCCTCAAACAAAGCTACCCATTCCATTCAAATGACGTGGAATTTGCTATCCAAATTCTCAGTTCAGATCCACATGCCCATCTCAAAGACATCTTTCTTGACAAGCTGAGCGTAAGTTCAGGGAAGAGGCTCATTACGCCAAAGAGCCTTGCACAAAAGCTTTACGTTGAGGCCATACGGACCAACGACATAGTTTTTGGAATCGGTCCTGCAGGGACCGGCAAAACCTATCTTGCCATGGCCATGGCCGTTTCAGCCCTTATCAAGGAAAAGGTGGCCAGAATTATTCTGGCCAGGCCGGCTGTTGAGGCTGGAGAAAAGCTTGGCTTTTTGCCTGGCGATCTTGCCGAAAAGGTAAATCCTTACCTGAGACCACTCTATGACGCCCTGTATGACATGCTTTCTTTTGAAAAGGTCTCGCGTCTCTTGGAACGTGGAGTTATTGAAGTCGCTCCGCTTGCCTTCATGCGGGGCAGGACCTTGAATGATGCCTTTACCATCCTGGATGAGGCCCAAAATACTACGTCTGAACAGATGAAGATGTTTCTTACCAGGTTGGGCTACGACTCAAAGGCCGTAATTACAGGAGATATTACACAGATTGACCTTCCTGAAAAGAGTGGATCAGGTCTCCTCGATGCCAGAGATATCCTGCAAGGCATAGATGGCATAGCTTTTATCAATTTTTCCAAACAGGACGTGGTAAGGCACAGACTTGTGCGACGGATTATCCAGGCCTATGAAGAAAAGCAAATGGTTGGGAATAGGGAGCAAAAGACAGCGTGCCGATCCTGATCAGATCAACTCACTCAAAATCGATGCCGCTTCTCCGTCTCAGACGCGCGGCCGGAATACTCTTAAGGTCTATCGGACGACCTGATGCGGAGCTCAGTATCCTTCTTGTAGATGATACTGAGATGACGCGTCTTAACAAGCTCTGGTTGAAAAGGCCCTACCCTACCAATGTTATTTCATTTGAGCAGCAAGGAGATAATTTTACGCAAGCGGAGAATAATCTGCTTGGCGATGTTGTAATATCAATAGATACTGCAAGACGCGAGGCGGCGAATGCGGATATGAACCTGGAACAAAGACTTGAGGCATTATTGGTGCATGGTATTGTCCATCTTCTGGGAGAAGATCACGAACTGGGCCCGGTTGAAGCAGAGCGTATGACACGTAAAGAGCAGGCATTATTAAATGCTTTGTATAAGGAGAAGGCAATGGCGGATCTCTGTATCAATATTGACCACGTAGCTACAGTCAGGCAGGCGAGGGGGGGCACGGAACCCGACCCTGTCACGGCTGCGGGAATAGTTGAGATCGCAGGCGCGGACGGTATCGTCGTCCACCTGCGGGAAGATCGTCGTCATATCCAGGACAGGGATGTCAGGTTACTCAGGCAGACAGTAAAGACAAGGCTCACCCTGGAAATGGCTGCGACAGATGAAATGATAGGGATAGCGTCTGATATAAAACCCGACATAGTCACCCTCGTGCCGGAAGGTCGTGAAGAACTCACGACAGAGGGGGGACTGGATATGGTAAATCTTGAAAAACACCTGAGTAGGGCTGTAATCCGGCTACACGATGCAGGCATACCAGTGAGTCTTTTTATTGATCCTGAGAAAGATCAGATTGAGGCTGCAAAACAGACAGGAGCAGACTGCATAGAGATCCATACCGGACTATATGCAGATGCCCCTTCTTCAGACATCGAAGACAAGGAATTAGAACAAATAGTAACTATGGCAAGGGCAGCCATGGATTTAGGTCTGCGTGTCCACGCTGGTCACGGGCTTAACTATCGCAATACCGCAATGCTTGCGGCAGTCAGTGAGATACAGGAGTTCAGTATTGGGCACGCCATAGTAGCCCGGGCCGTTTTTGTTGGAATGGAGAAGGCCGTGAGGGAGATGCTTTCTCTCATCCAAAAAGGTTATATAGGGTAATTTAATGATCCTGGGCCTCGGAATAGACCTGGTTCACATCCCAAGACTTGAAAAGGCAGTTAACCGTTGGGGTGAGAGATTTCTATCCAGGGTATTCACCAGTGAAGAATGTTCCTACTGCCTAAAGCATAAACAGCCGGCTCAGGGGTTTGCCCTCCGTTTTGCAGCAAAGGAGGCATGCTCCAAGGCCCTGAGTACAGGCATGCGACTTGGAGTGACCTGGCGTCAGATGGCCATTGCCCATGAGCCTTCAGGAAAGCCTGTGCTGCATCTTTCCGGCTCTGCATTAAAAAAGGCAACGAATATGGGGGCCGACGCATGGCATGTCAGCCTTTCCCATGAAGGAGAATATGCCACCGCGGTGGTGATTATGAGCGGCCAATTAGTACCTGAGCAGGAAGGCCGTTCAGGTACAATTGAGACTTAACGACTACCCAGACTTTTTGTTCAGTATTGTCCGGGTTAGGAGATTGTCTTAAAAGAATCTGTTATTATCCAAATTTATGAAAGAAGAAAATATAGAAATGGTGAGCGATCAGGAACAGAATAATGAACCTGATGTCCCGACATCAGACATCAAAGGACCGAACAGCGGCAACGGGGTTAAGGATGAAACATCCATAGTACTTATCGCGGTCCGCTTCAGACCAAAATGGCCTCCGTCCCACTACAACGCAGGTAATATTCCGGTAATGGATGCAGAGTGGGTAGTAGTGCCCACAGAACACGGAGTCGAAGTTGGCCAGGTACTCGGACGTCCCGTAGTGATCAAAATGCCTATGAAGGCCCTTCCTCCCAAGGTGGAGCGTTTGGCCAGCACTCATGAAATAGAACTCTACTATCGGAATCTGGATCGGGAAAAGGTCGCCCGTGATGTCTGCGCAGAGCGTGTTCGTGCCCTGGGTCTTTCCATGAAGCTAGTCAGGGTGGAGAGCTTTTTCGATGGAAGCAAGGTCATTTTTTACTATTCTGCAGAGGGCAGAGTAGATTTCAGGGAATTGGTAAAGGACTTGGTAAAGACCCTGCGGACAAGAGTTGAAATGCGTCAGATAGGCATAAGACACGAGACCAAAATGATAGGAGGAGTAGGAATTTGTGGCCGGGAGTTCTGTTGTGCCAGCTTTCTTCAGGGTTTTGATCCTGTATCCATAAAAATGGCCAAAACACAGAATCTCCCTTTGAATCCAAACAAAATATCCGGAATTTGCGGTAGATTGCTATGCTGTCTTACCTATGAGCATGGGATATATCTGGAATTGGCCAAAGGCATGCCCCTCCCTGGAAAATTTTGTGATACTCCTGCCGGGCAAGGTAAAGTAGTGCGTCAAGATATCCTGAGCCGGACAGTCACAGTGGTTCTTTCTGATAACACGCAACAGGAATTTAAAATTTCAGAGCTTGAGCAACATCGTTTGCAACAAAAGAAAAAGCCCAAATCTTCAACCACCCATTCACCAAAGCAGAAGCGATCCGGAAGTAAACCGGGGACAGAGCAAAAGAGGCGGGAGCATTTAACTGCATCTAAAGATAATGCCAACCGTCCCAAGGATAGGACTAAAGAGAAAAACTTAAAAGCAAAGGAAAAGAATAGGCGTAATAAGGGAAGACGCTCGCAATCCAAGGCCAAAAAAAACAAGTAACTGTTCAGGGGTCCAAAGGGGCAGGGGTCAAGGCGGGAACCCATCTTCCCAACCGCCAATTGACAAAATAACCTGGGTGTCGGGCTATTCGCCCTGACAAGCCTTGGACACCTTGCGGGTCTTGCTATCTGACCTCAATTCCGTGATTCCCTTACCTTTCTCAATTGATCCGGCAAGGAAACTCAGGTTCGCAACGATCGAATGCCCAGCTCTTGACATACTACATTATGAAAACTATAATGGTCATAAAAATTACCAAAAGGAAATATAAATGGAAGATTTTCAGCAGATTTTACCGGTCACCAAAGTAAAGA
>JAYEFH010000288.1:0-9381 GCA_034658555.1 Thermodesulfobacteriota bacterium
CAATAGCTTCATTCAACTCAGTCTGAACATCCGGCCTGTGAAGCCATTTTTCATTATCGGGGATGAAGTGCCCCAGTTTGACGATCCAAACGCCTATGTCGATTTCATTTAACATTACGGTTTGACCGGCGTATTTTTTACCCAGGGAAATTTGCCCGCTACTGCCGACGATTTTTATAGTATTCATAACTTCTCCTAAAATTAATATTGTAATTTACGATAGCACGAATGCATGATAGGTCAAGGGTAAAATCAGAGGGGAGAGGGTGGAAGGCGGAGAACTCTATTCAACTGGGTAAAGATGATTAGTATGGGTCCCTTGGCGGGAACGGATGGATGGTAGAGCCTGGATAATTAGATAAATGCCAGAGTTTGAGGAGGATAAGACACTTATTAGCCTTCTACCTTCAGCCTATCCACCTGAATAGTTACAAAATAAGCTACTGGTTTATGAGAATTTTTGCTTGACATAATACAAAGTCAAGCTCTATTATGGAAACTGAAATTCCAAAAAGGAAGTATATATGGAAACAGTAATCCGCTTTTTCCGGGATACAAAACAGAGTTTTTTTTTGTTTGGGCCACGAGGTACCGGTAAATCTACATGGGTTCATAAAAATTTAAAGAACGCTTTGTTTATTGACCTGCTCGCGCCAGAAGTTTTTCGAGCTTACTCGGCCAAACCGGAGAGACTGCGTGAAGTTTCTGAGGCATATAAATCAGGTGGCACAATTGTTATAGATGAAATTCAAAAAATACCCGAGCTTTTGGACGTGGTTCATCAACTTATGGAACAGCGCCATGACTGGCGTTTTGTATTGACAGGATCAAGCGCAAGAAAGCTGAAACAGACAGGAGTCGATTTATTGGCAGGACGTGCGGTGGTTAAAACCATGCATCCGTTTATGGCGGCAGAGCTTGGCAACCTGTTTTCTTTGGAAGAGGCCCTTGCTGTAGGGTTGATTCCTCTGGTATTGGGCGCGCCAAGCCCAAAAGAAACAGTCAGCGCTTATGTCGCCCTTTATCTCAAAGAAGAAGTTCAGATGGAAGGTCTTGTCCGTAATATCGGTGCGTTCAGCCGGTTTTTGGAAGCCATCAGCTTTTCCCATGGAGCTGTTTTAAATATCTCCGAAGTTGCCAGAGATTGCCAGGTTGAGCGCAAAACCGTTGAAGGTTATATTTCAATTCTTGAAGACTTGCTTCTATCATTTCGCATACCTGTTTTTACAAAACGGGCCAAACGGCATTTGTCATTTCATCCCAAATTTTACTATTTTGATGCGGGGGTTTTCAGGTCGATCCGTCCTGCCGGCCCAATAGACAGCCCTCAGGAAATCGATGGGGCAGCAATAGAAGGCCTTGTCGCTCAGCATCTCAGAGCGTGGAATTACTATAGTGGAGGGAGCTGCAATCTTTACTTCTGGCGGACAAAATCAGGAAATGAAGTCGACTTTGTGGTTTACGGAAAGGACACATTTTGTGCCATAGAAGTTAAAAACACGACAAGAATACAATCAAAAATGCTTAAAGGTTTAGTTGCTTTTAAAGAAGATTATCCTGAGGCACAAGCCTGTCTGTTGTACCGTGGCAAAGAGCGCCTTAAAATAAAAAATATCTTGTGTATGCCATGCGACGAGTTCCTAATGAACCTGAAACCAGATGAAAAAACAGTATGCAGTATGAAGTAAGCAGAGCAAAGAATTATTTTGGCCGCAGATTCACGCAGATGAACACAGATGGGTTAAATACAAAAAAGCACTTAATGTTATTCTCTGTGTACTCTGAGAGCTCTGCGAGAGACCAAAGATTTCCAGAACTGCGACTTGGAAATGCGAGCTTTATATGCTTAAGAATCTGCCTTCTTTGAAGGCAAAACAGCTTGTCCGGTTGCTAAAATCTGGAGGATGTAAGTTTTATAGAGAGGGAAAAGATGCCAAGACAGGCAGGCTTGATGTGCCTGGAACGTTATGTGGTTATAAGAGGCATCGAAAATGCAGGATTGCTTATGACTCAAAAAATCGAGGCCATTTTGTGTCGCGAATAGGAGAGATTGCCTCTGACACTGGGCCGGTTATTTTGTCTTGGCATTATGAGGATGAAAGGCTAAGTCAATTTAGTCATAACGCGCAGACTCCACTCCATGAGCTGGATCACTTCATATTGCAGTGAGTTAAAATTACAAGATGGCAGAGAATAAACCAATTATTACCATCATCGTCGCAGTACTCAATAACAAAGAGTCTTTAGAACGATGCATTGAAAGCGTTAATAACCAGACCTATCCTTATAGGGAATTAATAATAATCGATGGTGGTTCTAAAGATGACACCGTTGAAATTCTCAAAAATAACGATGACAAGATTGCCTACTGGGAATCTAAACCGGACCGTGGAATATACCATGCATGGAACAAAGCGTTGCAATATACTCGTGGTGAATGGATCTGTTTTTTAGGGGCAGATGACTATTTCTGGAACAAAAACGTGTTAACTGATTTGTCCCCACACTTAGTAAAAGCAGCGAATTTTGGGATAAAAGTTGTATATGGACAAGCTGCCAGAGTGGACAGGAATGGACATATTCTTAAATTGATAGGCAAACCATGGGAGAAGATCCGCTGGTTAATGCCGCACGGGATGCCTTTACCACATACAGGGCTTATGCATCACCGCAGCCTTTTCGAAAAACATGGCTTATTCGATGAAACTTTCCAGATTGCCGGAGATTATGATTTTTTATTACGAGAACTTAAGAATGGGGAGGCCCTTTATGCGCGTGACCTTATAGTTGCAGGGTGGCAGGCAGGTGGGATTTCTGACTTTAAATTTCTTTTTGCTCACAGGGAAATAGGACGAGCCAGGCGGAAAAACGGATTCCACAACTTGTCCTGGGTATGGTTAGCTGTGCATGCCCGAGGTTTTTTTCGAGCATATTGGCGGCAACTTGTACGGAAATAAAATCTCTACACGCAAGACCAATGCAGGATAGATAAACTTGCCTTCATTTAACAGAGTTCAAAAATGAAGGTAACAACAATAATGATATACGGCATACTTGCCCTGTTTCATGCGGGCTTTATCGGGAGAAACTGATACGTATCCTTCTTTTTACCCAGCAACTCGCTGCTTTTCGTAGTGGAGTTGGAACCTATACTCATGGCCTGATTACTGGTTTGAGGGGTCTTGGACACCAAATTACTATTGTGGTTCCTGAGGGTGAGGGCATTGAAATACCTGACTTGAGAATTCATACGGTGTCACATTCCCGATTTGATCCAACTCCTGGCGGATGGTTGAGTTTAGGAACCTCGTTTGCGAAGATTCTATCTGACGAGGCAATGGAATATGATATTGCTCATTTTACTGATGCCAGAGAGGCATGGTACGTTCGTCATTCTCCAATTCCTGTTACAGGGATGATCAATGATTCTTATGCTCTGGACTGGCTGGATGTGAATTTTTCCCGTAATATTTTTGCGGATCGGTATCCGCGGGGTTTTTACTATTGGCTACTTCGTGCAGTGGAAAGACATACCTACTGTCGTCTGGATGCAGTTGTCGTCAATGGTAAGTATGTTGGTCGCAAAATGATTAATAATTATCGTATAGACCCCGAAAAAGTACGTCTGATCTACATTGGCCTTCCTGATCAGCCACCAGTTGCTCCGATTCCATTGACTGGCTCACCATCAATACTCTTTGTAGGTAGCAATTTTCAGCGCAAGGGTCTTCCTGTCCTATTAAAGGCCACCGCTCAGTTACTGCCGCAGTTTCCTTATATCCGGGTGCATATTGTGGGCAAAGATCGTAATCAGCCCCACCTTGTAACGCAGATTCGCAAACTCGGCATTGCTGAGGCAGTGGAATTTCATGGTCTGCAGCCGAATGACCGGGTGCGTGGTATGATGATCGGCGCAGATATTTTCGCCCTTCCATCTTTCACCGAAGGCTTTGGACTGGTTTACTTGGAAGCTATGAGGGCCGGAACACCGGTTATAGCTACATCAATGGGAGGAGCAAAGGAAGTTTTCGTTGATGGCAAAGAAGCATTTTTTGTTGATCCTGGAGACGAAAAAGGTCTTGCAATGGCTATCGAAAAGATTACATCCAGCCCGAATACCGCTTACCGTTTACGCAAATGGGGACAAGCTGCTGCAAAACATTTTACCGTTGATGCCATGGGAAGGGCAACGGAGGAGCTTTTTTTAGAGGCATTAAAAAAACACTTTAGTTGTTAACAAGATTTTTACATAATACATACCTGTATCTGTTTAACTTGAGCCAGTATTTGCGCAAAAAGTGGTATGTCAGTATATAAAAAAATCAGACCTGTTCCGTTGAAAATTCTCTATTTCGGCATCTATTCCAAAGGGATTGAGTATCCACGGAATAATAACCTGATTCGCGGTTTGCGCCTCAATGGTGTAGATGTAGTCGAAGCCCATTTCGAACTTGCCGGTTCATTCCAGAGGAGAATGGGTATAGTCAAAAATCCTTTGGAGTTTGTACATTTTTTCCTGGGCTTGATCGCGAGCTTTATAGCTTTGACGTGGAAGTTCATGAGGTCTCCGCGTGTGGATGCCGTGATTGTAGGGCATCCCGGTTATTTTCACATACATCTGGCATGGTTTCTGCGTTTTCTTTTCCAGAGGCGAGTTGTCCTTGTCTATGATGTCTTTATTCCTCTTTATGAGATGTTGATCGAGGATCGAGGGCTGTTGAAGTCGGATAGCTTGTTTGCACGATTGTTTCACCGATTTGAAAGATCATGCTGCCGATATGCTGATTTATGCCTGACCGATACGGAGGAACACTGTCAATACATTGTTGAGGAATATGGGTTATCTCCTGAAAGGGTGTCCAAGATTTTTGTGGGATCTACTATTGATCAAAATTTTGATTCACCCCGGGTCGTTTCTCACGAAATATTCAGAATTCTTTTCGTCGGGACCTACATTCCCCTTCACGGAATTGATATAATACTGAAAGCCATCCGATATCTGGCAGGCGATCCGGACATGCGTTTTTCCCTGGTGGGTTCAGGGCAGCTTAGAGAAAGGATGGAAAGTTTGGCTCGAAAGTGGAAAATTTCCAATGTAATGTTTCAAGACTGGATTCCAACGGAGCATCTTGGCGCATTTATCCGGTCATTCGATTTATCCATGGGTATATTTGGGATCACACCCAAGACAGCAAGGGTTATCCCGTCCAAGATTTATGATATCTGCGCTGCAGGAGTTCCCTTTATAACGGCCGACACACCGGCCGTCAGGGAGGTGTTTAAGCATGGGGAAAACGCATATCTGATTCCTGCGGGTAATCCGGAAGCTCTTGCAGAGGCCATTCGATACCTGAAAACAAACCGGAATTTAAGAGATAAGATTGCGGAAGGTGCAAGGCAGACAGGGGAAGGCATATTTTCTCTTAAGGAAATAGGAAATGATCTTATTAATGCCGTTTATAAAATAATGTAAAAGTCAATATCTGATTACACTGCAAAAAGCCTGAAATATGATTCCGCTCAAAAAGCCCAAGATGTATCTCTTTTTATAGATAATGCTGAATACTGAATTATTGCTCACTAATCCCCCCGATCGTAGCGCATCTGGGTAATCTGTTCAGAGATGAGTCCAAGCAGAAAGACCATTACCCCAACGCTCAAAAGCAATGCCGACATGTTTGTGAAACGATTTGATGTCAAAAAAGTATACATGTAATATCCAAGACCAGTGAGCAAGAAAAAGGTGCTGGCTGGTAAGAAGATTCGCATCGGCGAAAACAGTGTCGCAATGCGCAGGATGATGAGGATAAACCTTGCACCGTCCTCCATGAGCTTGATTTTGCTCTTTCCTACCCTTTTGTGTTGGCGAATTGGAATGTACTTAACGGTAAAGCCGCTTCGGAGATATGTGAGGGTGCTGGTTGTTGGATAAGAAAAGGTATTGGGGAAAAGATAGAGATATCTCAGCACCGTATCCCTATGAAAGACCCTGAAGCCGGAGGTGAGGTCCTTTATTGGGAATTTGGCGACGTAAGAAGCCAAGCAGTTGTAGAACCAGTTAGCCACTCTGCGTCCTAATGAGGTCTGGCTGCTGCCATGGCGTGCACCAACCACTAGATCGTAATGGTCCGATTCCTCTAAAAGCCGGGCAATGTCCGCCGGATCGTGTTGTCCGTCTCCATCCATCAACACTACCAGGTCACCAGAAGCCTTGCGTATACCTGTCTTAACGGCTGCCCCATTGCCGATGTTATAAGGATGCTGAAAGACCTTGGCCCCAGCTTCACGGGCCTTATGCGCAGTATTGTCAGTACTGCCGTCGTCCACTACGATAGTTTCAAAATCGGGATAAAGTGAAAGGATGCGAGCAACTGTCTGGCCAATTACGGCTTCTTCATTATAGGCCGGTATGACGATTGATACGTTCACTGTCCCTTATCTCCCAGCACCTCCCATAATTGATATGATGGGGTATTCATGACCACAGGTTTGAAGTACTTTGGATTAAAAGTATATCTTAAAAACAATTTATTAAAAACCGACTCGGAAATATGCGCGTCCATCAGGGCCCCAAACTTGGAAGGGACAAATGTCTCAAACAGTAGTCCGCGATCTCTTTGGTAGCTTTTGGTTAGTACTCTTTGTTTTTCACGTTTAATCATATGTGTAAGGCCTATCATCCGATTGCCTGTGCGTAAATTCCCCTTTTCTATATCTATATCCAGGCCATCGCTTCCTTTTATGTGCCCGTTTTCCTCATGCACATTATAAAAGGCTTTGTAGAGTGGGTGTATTCCTTCTCTCTTTTCCACGTCCCAAGTACCAAGCCAATACCACCAGTAGCTGGTGATGGTAAGCCGCCAGTCAAGAAAGAGGTAAACAGGACGCGTCTTTTCAGGATAGAAGAAGTGGAGCCACTGATCCACATTTTGCAATTTTCCTATAGGCGCGAGTTCGGCTGAAGCCAGCAACCCTCTTGCCTTTTCAGGACCAACAGAAAGGACCCTTTTAATAAGATCTACACCTCGGGCAGGGTCATTGCCCACGGCCTTGTAAACATTTTCAATACCATCCATTCCGGAACTGACATAAAAGCGCATGAAGTTGGCTGCCAGGCGTTCGTCATGCGTGGCAAGGGGGAGGCCATTATAAAATGACCTGTGACCGCCGTGAAGCGAACCGTCACCCACGGTCCCCCTTCCGGCCCAGTAATTCAGAGGATATCCATGGTCCCACCACGCCCAGATCACTGCATCTTTGGGCGTTTCTTTTGATGCCAGATCCATCCCTGCGATAAGGTGCGGAGGCTCTTTTGGCCAGAATGTCTTGGCCATGTCCTTGTTTAGAAGTGGCCATACAAGAACGATTACCAAAATCGGCGCTAACAGGGAAAATACGGAAAATCTTCGACGCCAAGACCATATCCCGGATATCACATACCCTATTCCAAGGGCTGTGACAGGGGCCAAAAAGATCATGAAACGTTTGGCGAAAAAAAATGATAATGCAGCCAGGATCAATGGGACTGATATAAACAGGCTTTCCTTGGGACGGCGCCAGAACAGCCAAGTGAGACCTACGCCGGCCAGAACGAAGGCAGGCAGGCTGTCAGTTGTCTTGGCGACAATTTCGTCGAGTGATGGTATGGCTTGTTCTGAAATTGTGGCCCCTATGGGAGGCCAAATACTGGCTACTTCCTTGGTAGATATGTAGTGAAAGGAACTGGCAACATGTCTGAAAATCTTGAGCGGAAGATCCAGCCCCATCCACAGGAGTATCACTCCGATTCCCAGTCCTGCTGTTCCCAAAAAGATACATGCCTCTTTTCGTCCAGGACGATAAAAAAATACCAGTGCTACAGCTAACGGTAACATCGAGACAATCGTCGCTACCTGAGGCGTTTGATCCCACCACCACAGGAAAAGCAAAAAAATAATAATTCCGCCAATAAAATATAGATACCGCTTTTGACCGGCTTCAATGCCAAACCGCAGAAAGCAATAAGCAGCCCCTGTAGCCCATGTGACGTTCATGCAGTCTGTGTCGAACCAGCCCAAACTGCTTCTATATACATAGTAGTGTGAAAGCAGCCCCATTAACGCTGCAGTGAGGCCCATGGCCGGGCCCCCGTAGAAGCGGCCGAGGGCATAAAGAGGCAAGGCCAAAAGCAGACCCAGCAGTGCAGGGAGAACCGCTCCAATCCAGTTCAGGGAAAAGGGCGTTATCTTGGCCAGGCCCGCGGCTATCACGGAAATGAGCGGTGGTGGAAATCTCCGGAATATACCCTTTGGCACATCACGATTGTTGTCTATGGGTGTATAGGTACCTTCAGCCAGATCCTTTGCCAATGTCAGATAGAAATAGCCATCAAAGGTGGTAAGCAGCGGCTCCCCCTTGTAAAGGGCCATCTGAGGATGGGTATTCCAGTCCCGAATATCTTCAATGCGCACAAGCAACCCCATCCCCAGGATAAGTAAAAGAGCCAGAGCCTCTATCCATCGGTGGTATGGGGTAAGGCGTTTGGCCTTATCCTTTACGGTGCTTTCCCACTCACGAATACGCAATCCCATACCTTGAGAACTTGCGGTTGGAATGGGCGTACTGGAAGCTGGTTTCTTTTTAGTTTTGCCTAAAGGTCTTTTTCTTTTACGGGTCATTTCATGACCTCATCCCAGATTTCCCTAACCCCGGACCTCAAGTCCGTGAAATCGTCGACCTCCGCATAAGCCGGTCTTTCTTGCAGGTTGAGCGTGTTTATTGTTTTTCTGTAGCTCACATATGCTTCCAAAAGTATGTCTGTATATTTTTTTCGTATCAGGTCTTTCTGTTCAAAGGCCTCAAGCAGTCTGATACTATTACTCCATTCAGCGAGGTCCGGATGCCGGAAGGCATTTGCCAACACCATATAATGGATCAGAAATTCTATATCAGTCAGGCCGCCGGGATCATGTTTAAGGTCAAATTTGCCGGAATGCTTGTTTCCATATTGGTTTATCAATCTTTCTCGCATGGAGATGACAGAACTCTTTAAAATATCAGTGTCACGGGACTTGGCAATTACTTTTTTTCTCAGTTCATCAAACTTCTTACAGACCCTGATGTCACCTGCGATCGTCCTTGCTCTCACAAGGGCCTGGTGTTCCCATGTCCAGGCCTGGTCCATTTGATACTGGAAAAAGGCCTCCAGACCGCTGACCAGGACTCCTGACGCCCCGCTGGGACGAAGGCGCATATCTACTTCATACAGGATTCCCGCCTGGGTATGGACTGTCAAAATATGAATCATTCGTTGTCCCAGACGGGTATAAAACATAGTGCTATCCAAAGGCTTGGGCCCGGAGGTCATCCGGCCCACTTTACCGGTATGGAGAAAAACCAGAT
>JAYEFH010000289.1:0-1884 GCA_034658555.1 Thermodesulfobacteriota bacterium
TCAATAGCTTATGCCATGGCCCCTCCGTCCGGAAGTGAAGGGGGAAACCCATTGACGGCCTTTCTGCCCCTGATCATTATTTTCGCTATTTTTTATTTTCTTTTGATCAGACCGCAGCAGAAGAGGGCAAAGGATCAGAGAAATTTTCTGGATTCCTTGAGTCGTGGGGAAGAAGTTATAACAAATGGCGGGTTGATAGGCAAGATAACAGGCCTCACAGACAACGTGGTTACCTTAGAAGTGGCAGATAAGATAAGGGTCAAGGTCATACGGGCACAAATTGCCGGTAAACCCCCTACAACTGATAAGTAAAGTCTATGCCCGTTTTACCGCACCCACCGAACCGTAAGCGTTTGCAGGGTGCTGCAGATGCGAGGCGACGGGTACGCAGACGTACTCCCTGTACTTCAAGTGCCCGGCAACAAAGCAGATGCGGTGCCCTGTAAACGCTTACCTATTTGCCAAGGCAGAAATGGCTAAAGATGTGATCCAGCACTTCGTCAGTAATGCTATCCCCTGTGATTTCTCCCAGGACATTCATCGCGTCTCTTAAGTCAATAGAAACCAGATCAGGACTGACGTCCTGAGAGATGCTGTCAATTGCTCTGTTCACAGCCTTGCGGGCCGTATCCAAGGCCTCTTTTTGTCTTAGATTAGGAACTATATCCGGTGGCTCTGCCGGTGCTTCATCCAATAATTTATTTATCAGAAGCCTTGATAGGTTCTCAAGCCCTTCTCCTGTAATTGCAGAGGTCCCTACCCAAACGCCGCCGGTCATTTCTTGCATCCGGCTGAAGATCTTGCTTGCCTGCTTCCCGGCCAAGGATTCCCAGGAATGAACCTTGTCTATTTTGTTAAATACTATGAGAATTTTTTTTCGCTTTGTAAGGACATCCAGTGTCTCTAGTGCCCCGAAATCTTCCGGGCACAAAGGCTCGCTCAGATCCAGCATCCAGAGAGCAGCCTGTGCGAATTTTGCTTTTTTTCGAACTTTTTCAATACCAATTGTCTCTATTGGATCAGGGTCCGGCCGAATGCCGGCCGTATCAATCAATCTAACCAATATCCCTTTGATGTTAAGAACTGCCTCTATTGTGTCCCTGGTGGTTCCGGGGATGGAGGTTACAATGGCTCTGTCCTCACAGGCCAGGGCGTTAAGCAGGCTGGATTTCCCGACATTCGGCCTTCCGACAATCAGGATTTCTGCCCCTTCCTTATAGATCTTTCCCCTGTCGAATGCATCGATCATGGCATTAAGGGGACCTTGAGCACCGGTTATCAGAAGTTCTCTGAGCTGGGTCTCCGTGATAATCTCTATATCTTCATCCGGATAGTCTATGGCGACTTCAAGTGTGGCTATAGATTCTTTGATAGTGTCGCGGATTTTTTTAATCCCTTTGGATAAACATCCCTGCAATTGTTTGACCGCAAGTTGCCCCGCGGTGTCCCCGCAAGCTAAAGACAGGTCGAGCACGGCCTCTGCCTGGGCAAGGTCAATTCTTCCATTCAAGAAAGCCCTTTTTGTGAATTCGCCGGGATCCGCCGGGCGTGCACCTTGTCCGATCAGTGTCTCAAGAACATGACGTAAAATTGCAGGACCGCTGTGACATTGGATTTCCAGAACGTCTTCTTTTGTGTAGCTGTGGGGGGCCTTCATCAGTACGGCCAGAACCTCGTCCATAACGGTATCGTTCCGTGGATCGAAGGCCCAGCCATAGTAGAGTCGATGGGATTGTATTACTTCAATTGGTTTTGCCGGCCGGAATACGGATCTGAAAAGTTGTGCTGAAAGAGGACCGCTTACTCGAACTATCCCTATCCCGCCTGGTCCTGAGGGAGTAGCCAGGGCAGCTATTGTGTCGTCCTCTCTGGATATGTCAGGCA
>JAYEFH010000289.1:1984-9369 GCA_034658555.1 Thermodesulfobacteriota bacterium
GGCCGGAATACGGATCTGAAAAGTTGTGCTGAAAGAGGACCGCTTACTCGAACTATCCCTATCCCGCCTGGTCCTGAGGGAGTAGCCAGGGCAGCTATTGTGTCGTCCTCTCTGGATATGTCAGGCACTATTATTTTTTGTATTGCGTTGCCTGGACCTGGCGGGATTAATCACGACTTTGCGCATGATTCCTTCGCCTACACTGTGTGTGCGTATGCCATTAATGTTCTTGAGGGTCAAGTGGACCAGCCTGCGCTCCTTTGCCCCCAATGGCTGAAGTGTTACCGGGCGTCCGGTTTTTTGGGCCTTTTTTGCCATACGGTGCGCAAGAAGCGAAATACTTTTTTCCCTTTTTTCCCGATAGCCCTGTGCTTCCAGCTTAATCCCGGTACGGCTTTCGACCCTGTATTGCAGAATACGATTAACAATATATTCCAATGCATTAAGATTTTGGCCTTCTTTTCCTATAATCAGGGAAAGATCTTCCCCTGATATGTCCAGATACGGTTCTTCGTCGTCGACCTTGATCTCTACCTGTCCCGCAAGACCAGACTTATTCAAAATTTTCTCAGTGATCTCCAGGGCCAGAGAGATATGTTTATCCCGATTTTTCGGAGCCTCTTTGCCTGGTTCGATCACAGCCTCTTCGGATTCAGGTACTTCGGGTATGACACGATTGGCTTCAGCCTCTATCGGCTTTTTTTCTTCTTCCGGCTTTTTTTCTGTAACCGGAGGAGTGAGTTTTTTTAGTACGGCCTTTATCTTGGCATTGCGTCCTCCCAGTCCGAAGATGCCTGTGGACCCCCTGGTAAGTATATTAATTTCAAGATCGTCAGGCTTTGCCTCAAAATATTTGCACGCAGCTTTTATGGCATAGTCTATGGTTTTGCCGTCAAATTCTTTTGATCCTTGTGTTGGTGCGGAAGATTCATTATGTATCATTATCTTTTATTCCACTTAGTATCTATATGAAAGTCTTAGATTCTCACGTTTCGTTGTGCCTGTCTGCGGGCATGGAGA
Organism: Thermodesulfobacteriota bacterium; assembly: GCA_034658555.1. GTDB lineage: Bacteria > Desulfobacterota > Dissulfuribacteria > Dissulfuribacterales > UBA3076 > UBA3076. Next base: position 3,005 of record JAYEFH010000289.1, read on the forward strand.
TTAGTCGGTGAATTTGTTCACATAGTGTTGCTGTGCGATAGTAAGCACGTTGTTAATCAACCAGTAGAGCACCAATCCCGAGGGGAAGTTTATGAACATACAGGTAAATATCACAGGTAGAAATTGCATCATGCGGGCCTGGGTGGGGTCAAGGGAAGAAGGACTTAATTTCTGCTGTAAATACATGGAAAGCCCCATGAGCAGTGTAAGTACTGGTATACCTCCCAGGTAAGGAATGCTTACCCCGGGTATCATTAGACGGTCAGGAGCTGAAAGGTCGTTTATCCACAGCATGAAAGGGGCATGACGCAGCTCTATTGATTGAAGCAATACCTTGTATAAGGCAAAAAACACAGGGATCTGCAGCAGCATGGGCAGACAGCCGCCCATAGGATTCACTTTGTAGGTTTTATAGAGCTGCATGAGTTCCTTGTTCATTCTTTCTTTATCTTTCCCGTACTTTTCCTTAAGCTTAGCCATTTTTGGCTGCAGCTTTTGCATGGTCTTCATGGACTTTGCGCTTTTTTGCGCCAAGGGCCAGAAGGCAACCTTAATCAGTATGGTAACAATAATTATGGCCAGGCCATAATTATGAATATATCGATAAAGGAATTTAAGAAAGTACAAAAGAGGCTTGGCAATTGGATCAAACCAACCAAAATTTATGGCCTTAGAAAGATTGTGCCCCAGGGCGTTCAGGCGATCGATATTTTTTGGTCCGAAATATATTCCAAGATTTAAGGCCTCAACTCCTTGTTCTGCGCTTTTAGGGGATGGTTTGAGTGCAGTCAGCCGGCTCTCAGTCAGACCGTCAGCCCCTTTTTTCTCAACCGATATATTCCAGGGGCCTTCGCTGATAATCGGGACCAAGGCTGTAATAAAATAGTTGTCACCATAGCCGATCCAGTCAACCGGACCCGTGTATGTATGTTTTTCCCCGTCGTCCAGTTTTACTTCTCGCAACGAATCGTTGCCATAGTAGGCAGTGCCTGTAAATGTAAACCTGTTTGTATCCTCACTGGGTTTATTGTACAAGCACAATGATCCGGGAATGGTTCCCGCCCCTGATAAATAAACAGATAGATCTATCCAGTAACTTCCCTGGTGGAATGTGTATGCCCTTGTAATTTTAATTCCATTGAACATATTGCAGGTAAACTTCAGTTGTGCTTTTTCTCCGGTTTGAGTCAGTTTCAGGCCTTCCTTATCCGGTTCAAAGAATTGGGAAGACAGGTCTACCGGTGGTTGAAATTCCATTTGAAGCCCAAGGGGTAGATGCGGGGGAGAGACATCGACCAAATCCACAGGAGGAGCGTCATCTGAAAGCGTTGTCAGGTATTGCTTTAAGAGGTATTTTTTAACTGTGCCGCCTCTTTCTGAGAAAACGAGTTGGTAAAGATCCGTTTCCACAGTGATGTCTCTTGCCTTGCGAAGGGGTGCCTTTGTGTTAACTGGAATATCGGGACTTCTTATACCGCTTAGGGAAGAAACATCGGCGCTTCCATCAGTGTGAATGAGCTTCCCATATTCATGGTCTGATGCATGCTTACTGACATCTGTGGTAGGGACATTCCCAACACTGGTTTTTTCACGCGGTGGTTGTGGTACATCACCACCAAAAAAGTACTGAAACCCAATCAATACTGCTATAGACAAAACTAATGCTAATAATGTACGTGAATCCATTGTGTAAACCTTAATAATCAGAAATAATCAGAGCCGTATTCTAAACTCCATCTTCGGCTTTCCAATGGAGTTTTGTAAACGGCTAATCAAGCAACCATTTTTTACTGTGAAGGGCCTTTTTAGTCGTAAACCGGCAATCAGGGGACAGGGTCGTATCCGCCCGGAGTCCAGGGATGACACCTTAGAAGTCGTTTGGTAGCCAACACAATACCCGTCATAGGACCGTGTTTAACAATGGCCTCCTCAGCGTATCGGGAACAACTCGGATAGAAACGGCAAGACCTTGGTAAAATAGGGGAAAACAATAGCCTGTATATTCTAATGAAAAAAATGATGAATTTGCTCAACATGGTCTTAGTATTCAATTATTCACACCTGTTCGAGGCATCAAATGCCTTGACAAGATTGCTTTTGAGTTCATTCCAATCAAGGTGAAAAAATTTTCTGTATGGCACAAAAACCAGATCATAACCAGCAGGAAAAATCCGCTTATTCGTGCGGAATAACTCCCTGATCAGCCTTTTGGCCCTGTTTCTCTTGGTAGCTCCACCAATTTTTCTGCCGGCACTGATACCGATTCTACGGTAGGACAAATAATTTCTTGTAATTATAATAGTAAGTCCGGGCAGCTTTAATCGTTTTCCCTTTTTATAAACCCTGATAAAATTTTCTGCGCCAGTCAATCTCTCTTTTTTTGAGAGAGATTCGGTGTGTAATGATTGCCTCATTTTATTGTAAGGTATTTTTGTTTTACGTTCAGAGGGCTTCCTCCATAATAACTTTTATGCTGATAAGCTGTATCTCCCTTTTGCCCTGCGTCTGCTCAGTACTCTACGGCCCGCCTTTGTACTCATGCGTTTACGAAATCCGTGGGTTCTCTTTCTTTTTAAATTGCTCGGCTGAAAAGTCCTTTTCATATTAATTAACTCCCTACTCCCAAATTATCCGGGCGATATTATGCCAAAACTGTTAACAAATAGTTTGTTTTTAAATTCAAAATTGTGTTTGAACGGCCTTTTATTTCATACACCGAACACATGCATGTGCCAAGACTGTGAACAACAAAGGAAACAATTTATCCAAAAAATACAATATACTAAGAAGATTTAGAAAAAGTGTTACTCCGTTAGGCTAAAAACCCAGCAAGCTCCAAATTCATACCCACATGCTAACTATATGTCAAGATAAGTTGCTGATCCGGAGTTTTGCAAGAGGCTCATCCAGCTATCATTTCTTGCCAACTGGAAATGCCTTTGGTAGAGTTCAATCCTGTTTTAAAAAAAATTAGGCATTTTTCACGACAAGTCAAAAGTAGTTTGCACTTAAATTGAGCGATTACCCCTTAGCTATTAGCTTAATGATTATCGGTCTGGCGCCCAGAAATGACAGGAGGCGCTGTAGTGACAATGTATTGCCCGAACTGATTGAGAAGTTACAAAGGAAACTCCCATACTATGAACTTAGCGCCCTTCGGGCGGACTTCTCTGACAGGATTAACAGGATTTCTTAATATTTTTTATCCTGACAATCCTGTTGATCCTGTCAAAAAATGGAAATTCCTATACTATTAAATTAAGGTAATAATCATGTTTTTAGGTTCTATTTTAGGGCGGTTCTCAAGCGATCTGGCCATTGATTTGGGAACTGCAAATACACTGGTATATGTGAAGGGTAAGGGCATCGTCCTGCGTGAACCATCTGTGGTCGCAGTGCGCAAGGATGCCAAAGTAAACAGAGTCGTGGCGGTGGGCAGAGACGCCAAAAATATGCTGGGGAGAACACCTGGAAATATTGTGGCTATCCGACCCATGAAGGATGGCGTAATTGCTGATTTTGAAGTTACAGAGGCCATGCTGCGTTATTTTATACGGAAAATACACGATCGAAGAACGCTAATTCGGCCTCGGATCAACATAAGTGTGCCGTCCGGTATCACGCAGGTTGAAAAACGAGCTGTCCGGGAAGCCGCCGAGACTGCAGGCGCAAGAGAAGTTTACCTGATTGAAGAGCCTATGGCAGCCGCTATTGGTGCGGGGTTGCCGATTACTGAGCCGATTGCAAATATGATAGTGGATATGGGTGGAGGTACTACCGAAGTAGCTGTCATTTCTTTAGCCGGGATAGTCTACAGTAAGTCTGTTCGTGTAGCAGGTGATAAGATGGACAGTGCAATTTTGCAGTATATTAAGAGGAAATTTAATCTGCTGATTGGTGAGCATTCGGCAGAAAAAATCAAGATAGAATTGGGCGATGTTATACCTGAAGAACCTTATAAGGAAATGGAGATAAAGGGTAGAGATCTGGTATCAGGGGTGCCCAAGACCATAAAAATTGATTCGTCAGAAATACGTTCAGCTATAGCAGAACAGATAGATACAATAGTCGATACGGTAAAAAGCGTACTTGAGCAGACCCCCCCGGAATTGGCCGCTGATATCGTCGATAAAGGGATTGTTCTAACAGGAGGTGTGGCCTTGCTGAGGAATTTGGATAAGCTCTTGAGAGAGAAAACAGATCTTCCTATAATTATCACCGACGATCCTTTGTCTTCCGTGGCTTTAGGTTCAGGCATGGCCCTGGACAATCTTGATATCTTAAAAGAAGTTATGATCCATTAATTCATCTGGTTATATTTTTTCTACTGCATATCAATTGTGCCATTTCGTATTGGAAATTCCAAAAAACGCATGACGGTATTTTTAGTCTTGGCCGTTGTGGTCTTTTTGATCTTTGTAGTGGTGGGCCTGCGCCTTGGTTCACCGGCCGTTGTATCTCCAGTCAAATACTTTTTTGTGGACTTTACGGGCTATTTGCAAAAGGGCCTTTCCGGACCATCGAGATGGGGGAAAAAATTATGGAGATCATACCTGGCCCTTCAGGACGTTGAGTTAGAAAACAAGGTCCTGCGTCAAGAGGTGATCCAACTTCAAAAAGAAATTGGCCGGTACCGTGAGGCCCTTATTGCCAATGTCCGTTTCAAAAAATTATTGGGAATAAAAAAGGATGTCGGCGCTACGGTAATAACGGCCAATGTGGTCGGGGTGGATTTGGCTCCATGGTTGGCCACAATTACTGTGGACCAGGGTCGCAAAGACGGGATAAAGCCGGGAATGGTAGTCATATCCGGAGCGGGTGTTGTGGGTCAGACAATGGAAACTTCTTTCCATTTCAGCAAGGTTTTATTGTTATCTGACTATAACAGCGCGGTTGCCGCACTTATACAGCGCAATCGAGCCAGGGGTATTATAAAAGGCGCAGGGGAAGGACGGTGTTACCTGGCCTATGTGGAAAAAGTGGTGGATGTCGAGGTCGGGGATAGGATTATTACATCCGGCACTGACCGGATTTTCCCAAAGGGACTTTTGATAGGAAAGGTCTCTTCTGTAACTGAAGGTTCTATTTCTGATCTTTTCCAGGAGATCACCGTGACGCCGGCTGTTGATCTCAAAAGAGTAGAAGAAGTGGTTGTTCTTGTCACAAATCAGCCCTTCGTGGAGTCACATCATTGAAAAAAAAGGGTCAAGAGTCAGGGGAGAACGCATGAGATTAAGACAAGGGAAGCATATGTCATACCCTCCTCTAAATTTGAGAATAAAGTAATCATCAATCATCAATCCAATGAATGCTTATAAAAAAGCCTTGCTCGTTATTTTTTTTGGGTATGTGTTACTTTTAATTGAAACGGCCATGGGCTTCCCGTTTCAGCTCGGGCAAATCCGACTGGATGGTTTGGTGCCGCTTGTAGCCTGGTACGGGTTGCAACACTCTTTACCCAGTGGCATCCTCGCTGTATTGGGGTTAGGTATACTCAGTGAGCATATGTCAGCCATGCCTGTCGGCCTTTATATTCTGGCATATGCTGGTGAATATTTGATGATCCGGTATGTCTTAAACCATATAGTGTGTGCTGCGGCATGGCAACAGATGCTGCTGGTTTCATTTTTGAGTATTGAGGTCGTGGCGGTTCTTCTGATCGGCAGTGGCGCTGCCGATCTTTTGTGGCCTTGGGGGTTTGCCCAGGCCCTGCTAAACGGTGTTTTCTCCCCTTTTTGGTTTTTTGTTTTTAATAAAGCAAATTCGGTTATTTTCAGTGAGGATACATGGTCTGGAGTGAAAGAACACAGTGAAGTTTAAAATCAAGACAATCTGGCGTGTCAAGCGTTTTGACCAGTTGGACCAAGAGGCAAACAAATGGAGATGTGATGTTGCCATTCTGATCATGTTTCTGTTCATGGTTACATTTTGTGCCCGCCTATGGCATTTACAGGTTATACAGGGAGAGCATTTCAGAGAACAATCCGAACGGAATCGAATAAAATCTGTGCGTCTTCAGCCGCCCCGAGGCAAAATTCTTGATAGGACAGGCCGTCTCCTGGCTGGGGTAAAGCCTTGCTTTAATGTATGTCTTGTCAAGGAGGATGTGGGGGACATGGAAGCCCTCCTGGCCAAACTTTCTCCCTTACTGGGGGAGACAGAGGCCGAGATCCGGACCCATCTCGGTTCAGATAAAGGACCCAAATACGCACCCATAGTAATTAAGAGAGGGACTGATTGGGAGACACTTTCCAGGATTGAGTCCCGGCTTTTTAGCTTGCCTGGCGTGTTTATCGAGGTGACTCCCGCCAGGAAATATCCCTATGGTAGTATTGCCCCGCATTTGCTCGGTTATCTCGGAGAAA
>JAYEFH010000290.1:0-2108 GCA_034658555.1 Thermodesulfobacteriota bacterium
GATCTGATTACAGAAAAATTCTTTGGGCTTGCTATGCGGTGCCTGTACTTAAGGCCCTCATGACCGGGTTCCATAAGATAGACCTTTGCCCCAAACATAACATCAGCATCGAAACTCTGCCCCAGGAGTGACTCCTTTAAACCATCTCCGTCCCTATCTACAAAGGAAAGCCACAAATTAATATCATCCTCTATCAGGCTTAGTGAAAAATCCTGGTAACTTAACAACGTTGAGCGCATTCCTGCTCCATCCAGCAGGGCATTTAACACTATCCATCCATGAGTTTTTACTGCGGAAAAACCAACCAGACGTCCAGGCCCACAAAACCGGCAAGAGGCAAGTTCTCCCGGGCTTCCATAATGGCCAACATATAGACCTGATGGCAAAAGATAGACTATCTCAAGCTCATTGTCTCCATTGAGGTCAAGGATATCAACCTGAATAGCGTTTTCCGGCAGATGTCCCACAAGTCGGGCTTTGCCCAAATCAAAGGACTTGATGTGTGTGTTGAATTTTCGGTCTCCGGTGTCATACCGGTGTTCCACATAATCTACTTCTTCAAAGGTGTTCGTAATGTATTTCTGTCTTTCAGCATTTTTTGTTTTAGAAACAGGGTACTCATGCAGCAGAGCCGAATCTGGGCCATAGACTTTCAACCCATCCTGCTCTAAAGCAAAGAGTAAAACAATACCCAATGTCTTCATTGACTGAGGATCCAGCACATCGGAAGGGACATCAGAGGGATCCAGCCAAATAAGATCCGGAAAGGCGTATTCTAAGTCTTGTCGCAACTCGTGAGCAGAGCCAATATCTGATCCGGTCACAAAGGCCGCTGCCATATCACTATACCGCATTGCCGGCTGTCCGATACTCAGGGGTCCCCAGGCAGTTACTACTTCGCATATAGATTTGCTATCTTCAGGTTGAGTTACTCGAATGGTGGCCAGCGGTTTCTTAATATAACCAATTATCTCACTGTCATCAGGGTCGAGAACCGGGGCCCCTTTACCATATATCTCAAAAAGATCCCCTGCATTGACAGCATGGACCTTCCCCTTGTCCAGTATTAAGGAGTATTCGGAAACTTCAGAAACTGTAGCGGATAGCGGAGCGAAGTCTTTCAGCAGTTGATCGTAGGAACATATGGGAGATGATTTTGAATAACATAGAACAACCTGCAAAAGGACAGAACAAATTACGAGCCCGACGATTATTGCAAACTGAAGGGTTTCACCAATATGATTTAACACGGCAGAATTCCGGAAAACCAAGAGCTCTCCAATAAAAAAAGCCCTCACCGTTAAGTAAGGGCTTATCAGTCAGTCTAGCTCGCCTTACGGCGCAAGGATTAAAAACCTAGACACAACCAGTCGGCTTCGGAAGGCCGGCCATCTTACAGGCTCCCTTACCAGGGCCGGAAGGGAACAGTTCATAGACTTTCTTTAAGGGAAAACCGGTTGCCTTCGAGAGGATACGTACCATAGGTGCAATACCGTTCTTCTTGAAGTATTCCTGGAGCACATTTACAAGCGCCCAATGTTCTTCAGTTATTTCCTCAATACCCTCTGTCGATTTCACATAGTCCATCCAGTTACGATTCCAATGTTCAATTCCACCCAGGAGAAAACCGTCCTCATCAATTTCGAATGTCTCTCCTCCAAATTCCAGCTCTGCCATATCGTCCTCCTTAAAGAATTAGTTTGCATGATTACAAGCAGCAAGACATCTCCATGCTTAAAATTTAGTGAATGCATACTATAACATAATTTTTTTGTCAAGAAAACCAGAGTCCTCTTTCAAAAACTTAATATACGATATTTTTCCCTGATTAGAGATAGTTATGTCCAAAAATATGTTTGGGCATCTCCCAGATATAAATAAATCCTAAGAGACAGCCTGAAGTTCCTGCATCTTATCTTTGGCCCAACTGAGGTCCGGATCTAACTCAAGTGCCATCTCATACCACCTGATTGCATCGTCTTTTATGTTCAATTTTTGGAGGTTACTGGCTATATTGGCATAATCAATCGCAGATCCAGGATCGATGGATATCGCCTGCTCAAAGGCCTCTATGGCCTTGACGTGTTTTCCTGTACGATAAAAACAGT
>JAYEFH010000291.1:0-2107 GCA_034658555.1 Thermodesulfobacteriota bacterium
TTAATTATTTTTTTGTATTGCACCCGTAGATGATATATTATTCGGTTATGTTCTTCGCATAAGACTGTAACTTATTGAAACCATTGAAATGCATGGCTCCCCAAAAAGCGTTATAATTAGAAAAATTGATCACGAAAGTACGAAAATACGAAGACACGAAATCACAATGGCATTTAATACCCTGATCCTCGGTGGAGCACAGAGTGGCAAGAGCAAGTATGCCTTGAGACTCGGTGAAGAGTATATAAAAGCGACAACAAATAAGGACACGGCCGGAGGACTGTATGTGGCCACTGCCCAGCCCCTGGATCAAGAGATGGAGGAAAAGATTCAAAGACACAAATTGGAACGTGGGGCACAATGGAAGACTGCGGAGGAGCCGACAGAGGTCCCTGACATTATCCGTCAATGTTCAGGATCATACCCTGTAATTCTTGTTGATTGTTTGACCCTTTGGATGTCAAATCTTATGAAAGATAAACCAAATTCTATTAAGCAGTCAACCGAAGATCTTTTTGATGCGCTTTCGGAAACAACCGGCCCTACAATTATGGTATCAAATGAAATAGGACTCGGCCTGGTGCCGGGTGAAGCTATGGGCAGAAAATACAGAGATATTGCAGGGCGGGTCCATCAGAGACTTGCCGAAATCTGCGACAGAGTGGTCCTTGTTGTGGCGGGACTACCTTTGGAACTGAAAGGAAATAACAATAAGTGAAACAAAGACTTGAGGAACTTATGGGATCAATTGATCCGATTGACTACAGTCAAGAACACAAGATTCAGTCTCACCTCGACAACCTGACCAAGCCCAAAGATAGCCTTGGCCGGTTGGAGGAACTTGCAAAAAAATATATCCTGATTCACGGAAAACTTAGGCCTTCCCTCCCCCAAAAAACGATCTTGGTATTTGCCGGAGACCACGGGGTAACAGAAGAGGGCGTAAGTGCCTTTCCCAAAGATGTAACTTTTCAGATGGTTCACAACTTCCTTTCAGGTGGCGCCGGAATAAATGTCCTTGCCAGACATGTGGGCGCCGAGGTCATGGTGGTGGACATAGGGGTGGATTACGACTTTTCTGAACTGGCTGGATTAATTCGCTGCAAAGTGGCCCACGGGACCAGGAACATGGTCAGGGAACCCGCCTTGACCAGGGAAGAAGCCGTTTCGGCAATTCTAACAGGTGCAGAATTAACAAAAAAAGCCATCTCAGAGGGGACTACTATTCTTGCTACGGGAGAAATGGGAATCGGCAACACGACTCCTGCCAGCGCCCTTACTGCCGTATTTTGTGACAAGGCTGTGCGAGATGTAACCGGCAGGGGAACAGGGATCAGTAACGAGGCATTGTCACACAAGACAGAAATTATCGAAAAGGCCCTTGAAAGGCACAAACCTGATCCCCAGGACCCTATCGGAACGCTTGCCGCAGTAGGCGGTCTTGAAATCGCGGCCATATGCGGGGTTGTCCTGGGTGGAGCCTCAAAAAAAATACCAGTAGTGACGGACGGTTTTATTTCTACTGCCGGTGCCCTTGTAGCCCATAGCCTTCAACCCCTGGTCAGAGACTATCTGTTTGCCTCTCACCAGTCAGTCGAGTGCGGTCACAGGGTCCAGTTAGAGCACCTTGGGCTGAAGCCTGTCCTTGATCTTGATCTCCGCCTTGGGGAAGGCACCGGGGCAGCCCTGGCAATGGGACTCATAGAGGCCGGCCTCAAAATATACCTTGAAATGGCCACATTCGAAGGGGCACAGGTTTCATCCGGGGAAGCTGTATCGAATCTTTAAACTCACCGGATTCATTTGTCTAAAAAGGCGGATTGCCTGTCTTGACAATTTTGAATTCGCACGCATTATATAAGCCGAATACGCAAAGTTTTTTGTAAGCGTTTACAGTACGATGGATTGCGGTAAAAACGGGCGTTGTAATCCCGTGAACGGTCACAATTTTTTAACAGCGACGATGGTCGCTTTTTTTTCGATGACAGATCTGTAAATTCGTTTTTCCTTAAAAACCGGAGGTATTTAGATAAATGACCACCAGGACCGAAACCCATGAATTCAAGACTGAAGTCAAGCAGTTGCTGAACCTGATCATCAACTCGCT
>JAYEFH010000292.1:0-2105 GCA_034658555.1 Thermodesulfobacteriota bacterium
CCACAGTGTCCACTTCGCCCATTGCCTCAATGGCCTGACCGCCCTTTACAAGGACTCCTTTCTTGCCTGCCTGATACATGGCAATCTTAATGCATACCGGTGTGGAGAGCTTGATGGCGCAGGAGTAGTCCACCATGAACACCGCTGTAGCCCTTCTGAGATCCCTGGTAAGGACAGCTATCACGCCCCCAAGTGCAAATGTCAGGGGAACCAGACTATCAGCCAGTTTTTCAGACTTTCTTTGGGTAACGGATTTTGTCTTCAATGAGGATTCGATATAGCGGGAAATACGGGCTGTGGCGGTTTCGCTGCCAACGCCCACAGCTTCTATTTTGATCCTGCCTTCCTCGATTACTGTGCCGGACATTGCCGTGTCGCCGACCTCCTTCCTGACCGGCACAGACTCCCCGGTCATGGAGGCCTGGTTGACAAGGGCCGTGCCCTGCTCTATCCGGCCGTCTATCGGGATAAGGTCACCGGCCCCAACCACTACCAACTGACCGGGCTGTATCTCGGCAATGGGTATCTGCCTTTCCGTGCCTTCCTCTTCCACCCAGGCCATGCCGGTCTCAGGCCTCAGAAGGCTCCTGATCAGACGGTCTGAGTTGGTTTCAGTTGTGTGGTGGATATAGTCACCGGTCCTCAGCAAAAGATGAACCGCATTGGCTGTAAAGTAATCCCTCCGGAGCATGGCCAGGCTCACTGCAGTGGCATCAAGGACCTCGACCTTGAGCCCTTTTGTGACAAGAGTTGTGGCGCCTTCCAAAATTACCGGAGAGACTGAAAGCCATGAAATAATAGCCTTCAGACGCACGGGAAGGATGGGAAGGACCAGGAGCACTGCTGCAGACATGATCATGCCGCTGACATCGGCTTCGGTCCTGGCATCAGTATATCTCTGGTCCGACAGGGCCTCCTTCGGAGGAACAGCCAGTGAGGACAGAATCCTGTCGCGGGTGTCAGAATTTCCTTCGTATTCGATCAAGATGGATGAGGCCTTGCGATTTATCCTCACATCCTCAACCCCTTCTATGGCCAGGATGTAGGCTTCAAAGAAAGGTATGTCTAAAGCCGGATGTGAAAGAAATGGCCCTTTGAGTCTAATCCTGCCCGGCAGCTCGTGTGCGATTTCCAAATCAACACCAGCGAGAATTTCACCGGCCTGACTTGAGCTGACTAAATTCTCTGGATTCATTGATACTCCGAGGTTATCAAGGGACCCAGTATGGGCCGCAATTTTTATAATTTACTGTTATTGAAAATAAAAAAACAATAAAATAATTATTTTAGTCACATGACCAAAATATAAGTTGTTTGTCAAGCCCTGTTTGGTTGTTCTCTGAACAAAAGACCACAATAGCTTCCGTCGTTGCGAGGAGTAAGCCACAAACGATAAAAAGACCTCTACCTTTTAATGGGCGGAACCTACTCTCTCCATATTGTGGAATTTACACCTCAGAGCAAGTTGACAAGATGAGACACTTAGTTTATTGATATGCATCTATACCAAAGCAGCGAATGAATTGCAATAATATTAACTATAATTTTTCTAAATTATTTTTTAATCGGTTGAGATTATTGAGACTATGTTTTTTTCAGGAACAAAATAATGAATAAAAGCGAACTTAATCAAAAAGGATTGCAAGTCCGGCACAGTATCCCCGGTCGTTTGCGTGTTAGGGTTGCAGACATCCGCTATAACGGCAACAGGGCTGCAGCCTTGGCTGACTGGGTCTCCAGACAGGCAGACGTGGCCGGCGCCGAGGCAAGGCCTGTGACAGGGAGTGTCATACTTTTCTATAATCCGGACAATGTATCTCCTTCAGGTCTTTTAAAGCTCCTTAACCAGTGGCTGAATGACGATCAGGTTATCGCGCCGGGCCAAGAGGGCCTGCGCCATGTGACATGTGGCCTTAAATGTCCGGATTGTCGTCCCTCCAAGCCTGAGAGGTCACTGGTAGGCCGCCTCATAAAGGTGATAGCCCTCACTGGTTACGTGGCCTATGTCCTGGTTCGGGAGGTTATATTCAAATCCCCTCTGCCACAGGGGGCCTTCAGCCTCACCGCACTGGTGGCGACAGTCGGAGCGCTGCCGCTCCTCAAGC
>JAYEFH010000293.1:0-9349 GCA_034658555.1 Thermodesulfobacteriota bacterium
TCTGTATATACACGGCACCCACTTCCCCACAAACCGTGAATGTCGTTAGGTATCCATGCAGTACAAGCATTCTGTACGGCCTTTCTCCTTTCTTGTCAAGGCGAGCAAGAACATATGGACTAGTCGAGAAGACTCAATGGCCTGAGTCTTTCAATTTTTGAAGCAGTGTATTAACCTTTTGCGCCAGGTCTTCCAGTTCATCACCTTTGCGCAGACAAATAAGACCTATATCTTCCCCCCGGATTGCTTTATCCAGTTTGTTTTCGATATTATAGAGCGGTCCTGCAACGCGATGGGTAATAATAATCCCGCTAACGAAAATTATCAGGACTATCGGTACACTGGCACAGAACATGGTGAAGACAATATTTGCTTGTAAAATCGGAAAGACATCTGGTGGAATGAGCTTCGATAGCGTCGGCCACAGCGTGAGATAGACCATTATGCCGCTCAGGAGCGATGAGATTAAGGCAAAGAACACAAATTTTGCTGTAATTCGAACCTGCATCTTACGTTTAATTAGATAATTATGCAGTTTCCGTTGTTTTTTCATTATATTTGCTCCTATTAATATTCTATGTAATGTCCTCTTGTAAAATTGCCATCATTTGTTAAATCATTATCTTAAAATTTCCTGCCAGGAAGTCTTGTTGCTTTTGGTTATCCCTGGATTCGCTTGCTCTATGCCGATAATGGCCCCAGTACTCGTCTGCACAAAGGCCTTAGAGCCGCGTTCCCTACCGGTATGGATATTGGGGGTCGTGGAGTAACCTTTACCGATATCAATTTTGGAAACTACTTTGTTAGTATTTGGATTGACACCAGTCCAATTATTATCGTCTGTCTTCAACACCCCTTTCCAGTATGCAGTACCCGTTTTATAGTAAAGGCCGTATAGGTAGCTCCTTCCTTCGTAAGCGCATAAGTCGTTATTAGGCACAAAGGTGGAAAAGGTAACAATATCTCCCAAAACGGCCGCCTGGCCCAGATTTCGTTCACCGGTTTCGCTAAAATTGAGGTACCAGCCATCTTTATCCCTTACCTCGGCTTCCAGGTCAGAAAAATCTATGTCGCTGTCCCCATCTTCATCGCTTACTGCGGCTCCATGGAGAAGATTTGAGGTATTTAATGAAAGAGTATAATAATCCTCTATTTCTATGCCGGTAACATTTCTCAGGCAGCTTCCTTTGGCACCGACCGTCCCGTAAGTTAACGTGCCGTTTGCGTCCACTGGTTCCTTGATGCCGTAAAACGTATTCTGGTAACTTAGATAAGGCGATTGACGATCCAGTGAGCTCCAAAACCTACCAGTACCAAAATAGACCCAGATTCTTCCTTCATCATCTCTGGCCACTGAAAGGGCCGTGTTAATGTGTTGATGGTCGCTGCCGGTAGTGGTGTTGGGATTAAAAAATACATCTTTTATCCAGTTACCCGGATTCTCGTCGTCGTTGGTCTTTATCCTGAAGACCCGGCCCTCTTGTAAGTCTACTGAACCATCTGAAGCGACGTAAATCGCCTCGCCTGTCCAGAGGATATTGCCGTTGCCGTCAACAGTGGTGGCCAGGTCAAAATCCACAGCTATTGGGGCAGCCGTGAACGTGTAGCTATCCATGGGAAATTCCCTGGCCTGGGTTCCATCATCGGCATTCAGGATATACACACTGGCCGTGCGGTTGCTGCCGCCATACTCTGTTAAATTAACGCCGTCATCTTTACGTGTAGCCTCATAATCAACCGGGCCGGAACCGATGACGATAAACCACTTGCTCCCTACCCGTATAGGAGTTGGATAAGATGTGGTAAAGCCCAGGTTATCGTCGCTGAAGGACCACAATAACCTCGGAGCGACTTCAGGATTAGTAACATCCAATGCAAAATAGGCGGACCGGAAACTGAGATCATCCATGCCGTCAGGGGCAGGATTGCCGCTGACGTCAATAGTGGTATCGACGCCGATCGGCTTGCCGCCAAGCCGCATTCCGCCGATCAGAACAGTCCCCCAACCACCAGGATGGTCGGCATCAAGGGGCGTTGTCCCGTTTGCCTGGTAAAATATTCTTGCATCAAATATCCGGGGCTTCAGATCAACATAGTAGACATGGGTATTATCACCAAGTGACTCCTTGAGCCATTTGAGATGAGGAAGTAAGGCGTTGGGTACATAGGCCCACAACTCGGAGCCCAGATCATAATCTGTGTAACTGGTATCAAAGGATAAGGATTCGTTGTCCCATACCTTTGGCTGGGTATTGAATTTGTGAGCGCCGGCATCGTAAAAACCGCCATTAAACGCATGGAGTATGCCGTCATTTGCCCCGGCATAAACCACGTTCCTGCGATTAAAATATTTTTTTCTGAAAGACCCGTAGGAATCATCCCTGTAGAGTAAATCATAGTTTTCCGATGGTTGGGAAACGACAGTGGGAGTAGAGTGAATAATGTCTCCCAGGCAGAAAACCGTGTCACCACTACCATCACCATCTGTATCAAGAGTGCGGCTGCGGTATGGAGTACCTGTGCCCATTTCGCTCAGGAATTCTTCTCCACGGACGAAGCGGATGATGTTTTGGGCCTCGGTGATCATCTGGGATTCAGTAAGGCCGACTTCTGGTGTTGAGGCGTTGTTATCATCGTCGTAAGTCAGGTATGGATTGAGGAAATAGTAGTTGTCATGTGTGGAATCATCGACAAAATCAGTGGTAAAATCCATGATATTAGTGCTATCGACATTGGTCATGGAGACATTGGAGCCAATATCGATATAGTCGGTGAATATATAGCGCTCATGATCAGTTAATGTATAGTCTCTCTGAGTTGTGGCATCCATCCCGGAATCAGAGAGCCAGGAGAGTGCATTCCAGATGAATTTTATGTCGGTAATAGTCGCATTATCTGTTACTAAGATTTTTGTTTCAGTTGTCGCATTATAATCGTATAATTTTGCCTTGGTAGTATTGCCATCGAATTCGACGATTCTATCTGTATTCAGATCGAGGGCATGATTTCCATCAGTATCTTCTCTCATATTGCCGTATGCATCAATAAACAGCGAATGCGTATCGCCGATCCAATTGACAATATTTCCCAAGGAGTCCCTGTATTCCGGAAAGAATATAGACTGATAGATGGCCCCTTCCCCGGATCGCGAGTTTGAGATGACTGAGGCCGCGCTTCCTGAAGATATCCGGTTTAGAATTTCAAGAAAGATGCTCTGTAATGCCTTGGCAAGCTCGTCTGCATTGCCGGCAAGATAGGCATGTCCGTCTACATCTGTTCCACCGGCCACGGCAATGTCATCAAGTTTTGACCCAAGCTCGGGTGGTAACGCAAAGCCAAGGACAAATGTCTGGATATCGAATGGATCGGTAAAGCCGGATATGCTGGTGGAACGAAGGAGCTGAACTTCGTTTTTTACCCCTGGTAAGAGGGTGTCGGAGTCTGCGGCGTTGCCGTTTTTGTCCACACTGGGCAGGCCGTCAGTCACCAGCACAACGAAATTTTTCTGACACCAGTACTGGACAGGGCCGGCCTGTGGGCCACCCTGGTCTACCGGCAGATTTCCCTGAAAATTCAGACGGGCAGATTCAAGGGCTCCGGCCAGGGGAGTGAGACCGGCATTGCGAAGCGGTGTATTCAGATCGCTATTCGGATGGTCGCTCGCAGTAGTTGAAAAATTGGAGGTTCCCAGCTTCTCTTCAAGGGCGGTAATGTGGGCTGTGGTAGAATCTTCTACTGGAACGTGGAGATACCCCATCCCCGGGGAACTGTTGGAAAACCAGGTTGGGCCTATGTGGACCCAGAACATCTGTTCACCGAATTCGGTGAACCCGGCAGCGATATCTTCATCTGTGGGAATAAAAGTGTAGTTTGTATGATAATTAGCATATCCATAGATTCCTGTAAGGTCATCATCGGTTGCGCCGGATGGAGGATCCAAAACCCCGGTTTTATCCCTGTAAGACCGATAGGTATCATTGGTGGAAGTTCCATCTTCTGAAAAATTGTATGAATATAGAAACGAGGTCCCTTGGCTGGAGGTAGCATAAAATGGCAGGGCCACGTCATAATAGATATAATTCACAGCGTCTGATGGATTAGGACAGCGGAGCGTATTTGTGGTTGGATCCTTGGGAGTAGGTGTAGCTGTCGCATTATAACCATTGGGATCGTAAGAACAGTAATAAGCAGCGTTGTGGATTTCGAGTCTTGATACATTTGCCTGTTGATATGCCATCAGACCGATATTCATTTTGGAGGCGTTTTTCTCGATAAGTGTCATAACTGCTTGGCGGGCGATCTCGGAACGGCTGTTGGAGGCACCGCTACCCACTGCGGCACCACTTACATCCTCATCCATGCTGTTTGAGTTGTCCAGAATCACAAGTACATTCGGGGTCACCCCCCGGGATAGAAAGGGCGGCAAAGCGCTGTAGTCTGAAATGCTACTGTCAGCAAAAACAGGGCTATATGGAGATACCGCAGCTACAAATGTTATAATCAGCAGGATAATTCGAAAAGGGCCAGCCGGAAAATCTTTATTCAGCTCTGTTTGAAACCACATTTTGAACCCTCCATCAACAAAGATAAGGTAGGCATTGATCCTCATTTCGGCCAAATACGGCCATCGTAAAACGTCCAGATAAGCTTGATTGATATAGTTATCTATTCGGTCAAATTCACCCGGATCTTAAAACTTCCCAATTTTACGGACGTATCTATGACTTATAGTGCGTCGCACATGGATTGATCCCATCTCGACTCAATAACACCTTGAAAGTACAAGCATAACGCAATTACATGAATATCATTTCATGTGCTACGAGCTATAGGGGAACCTTTTTTCTGTCCTGGAGGGGGTGAAAATTGCTAGGCTATTTATTGCCTGGCCAGATAAGGAACGGGAGATAAATAAGTTGAACAAAAATTAATAGGATTTTTTGTTGTATTCAAGGCGCGAGGAGCGAGCATAACGGGTTATGTGATCGACGAGCAACGAAGAAGACGGCAAAAAAGACATTAATTTGTTCAAGTTATTTATTGTACGTTCCTAAACACAAATAGCATAGGAATCTCTATTTTCTAAATCCGCCCGAAGGGCGCTAAGTTCTGTTTATTCTATAAAAAAGCATGATTAGGCGCCAAAATCATATAACATGCATCCATTGGAGCAATATTATATCTTTACTGTTTACCATTCCAAGATGTTGGGAATAGATGTCATAAATTATTTTAGCTCCACCCCCTGCGGCTCCCTTACCTTGTCCTTCATATCCTGCAGCCATTTGGATAGCACTACCCGATAAGAAACTGGTATTCCCGCCAATGGTCAAATTTGTGTGAGGCCCATTTCCTATATAATTTCTCGGTAAGTAGGCGTCCCTGTTACTGTTAGAAGGTTTATCAGGGGTACCGTTAAGATACAGTTGGGCATTAGTTGCATTGACATCTCCAAGATTTGCAAGGTCAGTAGTATTGAACCCAACCATATTAATATTCTGTTCAATGAGTTCAATCCCGACCTCAGTTCCACCATCTGCCTGCTGAAAGGCCATTTTATGTACTTTATCACATCCTGATATAAGAATCTCTATTGTGCTTGTATTGGTGGCTGCTACTCCTATAATGGTAACAAGGAGTAATAGCATTACAGAAATTAGCAGGACTGATCCCTTATCATTTTTTCCTATAGAAAATATCCTTTTCACAGATCGTATCCTTTCAAAAAGTGTAATTTTATATAATATCCGCTTTCATAGAGGTAAGAAAAATAGTCTTTTGTGCATTTCCATATGTCCATGTTATAATCACCTTTATTGTTTCAGTATTATTTATTGGTGAATTCTTGGCGATATTCCAACAAATATTGTACTTGCCGTCAACAGGATTATTAGTATCCTTGTGATCTGCTGTTGTGTCTGTATCATCTAATCCACTTACTCCATTATCATTTGTTTCATTATTTAATTCGTCGGCATAAGTAAGACTTATCAATTTTTCCATCCTGTCCTGAGCTAAAATGCTCGCCTTTGTGAGCTCTTTGGCAAAAGAATTTCCTTTAATAGCTGTAATTTGCATGCTGCCCACTGCAAGTATTCCAACGGCAAATACCGTTATGGCTATTAGTATCTCTATCAGGATAAAGCCCTTTTCATTGTTTTTTTTCATGTCAATCATAGTCCCATGTTTCTGCATTTTACTGTTGTGCTCAGGAGACTGCGCCGGAAGCCATCATTGTATGGTCCCCAGTTGGCTCCTGAGGGTGTCATATACTGTTTTGTATTATTGAATTTAGAATCTGTACGTTCCGTTCTTGCTAATATTGTTATCTGAACATTCCTAATGTTATTTGGATCTGCAGGTGTGAGAATTTGGGTTGCATCTTCAAGGGTATAGTAGAATTCCATGTTTTCGATATTTTCAGCAATAGGCTGATTGTACCCAGGGTCTATTTTTCTCCCTATATCAGTATCACCATCAGCAGAAGAATCATATAAAGAGTAAGTAATTGTCTTTAAGGTACCATTATCTGAGATAATATAAGAAGTACTGTTTCCAGTAGCTCCGACAAATCCTGCCAGGGAGGTCCTGTCAGGATCATATCCTGCCATCCTTATATCTCTGACCATCATATTCATTGCTGCTCTGAGGTTCTGTTGCATTTCCGCAACCTGTTCCTGGATGAGATAGCTTTTCTGTTGGGATAGAAATGTCGAAAATATAGCTGCTGAGACGATGCCCGTTATTGCCATAGCAATCAGGAGCTCAACTAAGGTAAAACCATTTGATTTGCTTGATTTGTTCATCGCTACTCCCAGACGCCGCCATGATAGTGCCAGGTCTTTATCCTCCCCGTGGTGGAGAGCGATCCCACAGCAAAGGTGTCGCCATCTTTGTTCTTTATATAGACTGTCCCGGATATGCTGGTACCATCCGGATTAAAGTTAACCCTGTTGTTTTCGCTGACGCCGCCGAAACTTACCGCGTCTGCAGGGGACGCAGTAGCGCCGGGTCTCTCCGGCGGATTACCTGTTGATCCGTAAGAAATCCCCGGATAGGCCGAAAAATCAACTGTCCTGAAGACGGTGTCATCAGATGTATTCCATGTACCGTCCGCCCCTTTGTCGCTCAGGATTCTGTACGTGGTAGAATTTGTGTCAAATTGCACTGCCCATGCGGAACTGGATTTAAGGGCATTGATCCTTGTAAGCTGCATGTTTGACACGATATCCCGGGCTGCCGCCTTTAATCTGCTGCGGGCCGCCATCTCATGAAAGCTGAATACTGCAAGCGACACCATAATAGCGACAATAGCGAAAACCGTTAACAACTCCACGGTCGTGAATCCCCGTTCCCGGGTTTGAGGTCTCATTTTTTTCTTTAATCGTTTCATAGTCTTTCTCTGAGCTCACTTCAAAATAGAAAGGCCTTTGCGGATTGCTTATATCAGATTCAGAAATGAGCAAGATCAATGCCAAATTCCAAAAAAGGAGCAACGGCAGACAGGAGAGGGAGAAACAGCCTTAAAGCACTACACACGCGGAGACGTGCGCACCACTCATAGGCGAGAAGCGGCGCATGGAGCGTGATTGAGAAAAAACCGGTGAACTTAGCGCCCTTCGGGCGGACTTAAAAAATTTTGGACACAGATTTTCACAGATATACACAGATAATATTATTGTTCATAAATTTAAAAATCTGTGTTCATCTGTGTCCAAAAATGAAAATTCCTATACTATGGACTTAAAAAATTTTAGACATGGATTACACAGTATAAACCTAACCCATAGCCATCCGTGTAATCCGTAGGCATGAACAGGAAATTGCCCTATTTAGGAACAGTATATTGTTCTATTCCGGAACAAACGACAGTATATTACCCAAAGTTATTGCGAAATTACAGTAGGCTGAAATAAGGAACGTACAATAAATAACTTGAACAAATTAATGTCTTTTTTTGCCGTCTTCTTCGTTGCTCGTCGATCACATAACCCGTTATGCTCGCTCCTCGCGCCTTGAATACAACAAAAAATCCTATTAATTTTTGTTCAACTTATTTATCTCCCGTTCCTAATCACTCAATCATTTATGACAAATCAAACCATAGACATCATCAATGTCCGCCAACACAATCTGAAAGGCTTTGACCTTTCGATACCGCTGGGGAAAATTACGGTCCTGACCGGTCCATCGGGCTCCGGCAAATCAACCCTGGCCATGGATGTACTTTTTGCCGAGGGTCAATATCGCTATCTTGAATCTCTGGGTATGGCGGTAAAGCGTATTGTCGACTTATGGGACAGGCCTTTGGTGGATGCGATAAAGGGCCTCCCTCCCCCCATTGCTCTTGAGCAAAAACCATTTGTGCGCAGTCACAGGTCCAGTGTGGCTACCCTCACCGGCATAGCAGACTTTATGCGCCTGTTGTTTGCCACATGTGGCCGGCCGTATTGCCCGAAGTGCCGAATAGAGATCAGGGCACTCAGTGTAGATCAGATGGCTGACAGGATTCTGGATTTCCCAAAGGGTACAAAATTGATCCTGATGGCGCCCCTGACTCAAAGGATGGATATGATACCCCTGGACGCAATACTGAACCATTTGAAAAAGGATGGCTTTCTCAGGGTAAGAATAGACAAAAAACCATTTACTCTGGATGCCACGGTAACATTGGGAAAAAAACCCAAGTCCCTGGAACTGGTAGTGGATCGCCTGATTGTGAAACCAGGGATACTTTCACGCCTTGCGGATTCTCTTACCCTGGCCTTGAGTCAGGGAGACGGTTCCGTGGTGATAGAAATTCTACCCGTGAAAAAAGGGGAGAGGCCTGAGATACTTACATTCAGTGAGAAGATGACCTGTCCTGAATGCCAGGAGTCTTTCCCAGCTCTCAGCCCCAGGATATTTTCATCCAGCCACCCGGATGGAATGTGCATCTCCTGCAATGGCAAGGGCAAAAACAAATCGGCTCAACTTTGCAGGAAATGCAAAGGAACCGGGTTAAACCCTTTTGCCCGAAGTGTCCGCATCGAAGACCAGGGCTTTCCTGATCTCATGACATGGTCTGTACACAAGACCTATCTGTGGCTACTTTCCTTTTCTGTGAAATCTTCAGAAAAATCCCATAAAATTAAAAACATCCAGGCCGGAACCCGCATTATCGAGGCCATTTCATCCCGGCTCAAACCCTTAGAGGAAATGGGTCTTGGTTACCTCGAACTCAATCGACCGACAACAACCCTGTCGGGCGGAGAAATTCAGAGACTGCGCCTTGGTGCCCAGCTTGGCCGGGACCTGACCGGGATTCTGTATATACTGGATGAGCCCACAATAGGTCTGCACCCGCACG
>JAYEFH010000294.1:0-2103 GCA_034658555.1 Thermodesulfobacteriota bacterium
CCCACCTCAAGCTTGTCCGAGTCGCCCAGGCGGAGTACCGGCAGATCTGTCGCGTCTATCTTTATTACTGCCACATCGGATTGTGGATCCGTCCCTATCACCTTGGCTTTAAACTCCCTGCCGTCAGCCAGCTTTACCTTGATGAGGTCAGCATCTCCTACAACATGGTTATTGATGAGGATATGGCCGTCTTTGCTGATAATAAAACCTGAGCCCTGCCCTCTCTGTTGGAATTTTTTTGGCATTCTCTGTCTTTGTCGAAATTGGGGACCAAAAAAACGCTCAAAAAACGGGTCATTAAAGAAGTCAGAGGGGTCCTGAGACTGAAAGGGTGATGCTGCGCCACCTCTTTCCACTGTCTTTTCAACCTGGACAAAAACCACTGCCGGCATGGCCTTCTTAACAACAGAGGAAAAGGCCTTGGCCATCTTGTCTAACAGAGCTATATTCTGGTCATCAATATTTGATGCAAAACTGTTTGCAGCACAACTCAATATCAGCAGTATTGTTACCAACATTCTGATAAGGTTGAATTGTGTAAATGTTTTCAGATTGTTCTCTGTGTGCATTTTGTTTTTCTCCTTACTGATTTTGCTGAAAAAAATCCAATCTGCGGCTCATAATTAAATAGTATAGGAATTTCCATTTTTGGACAGGATCAACAGGATTGTCAGGATAAAAAATATTAAGAAATCCTGTAAATCCTGTTGATCCTGTCAGAAATTCAAAATTCAGCATTCAAGATTCAACATTGTCAATCCTTACTGTTTTTTGCCACTCCTCCTGCGAGTTCGCAGAATTCATCTTTGCTCATTATCTCTTCTACGAGCAGGCGCTCTGCCACCTTTTCAAGGGAGTCCCGGTGTTCTTCTATTATTTTTTGTGCCCTGGCATTTTGCTCGCTCAACAATTGTCGTACTTGCTTGTCCACTTCTGAGGCAAGTTCAGGACTCAAAGGTTCTGTGGTCTGTGGGATACCAGGTACCTTCAGAAAAGGACTGGTTTCCCTGGAAAGGGCTACGGGTCCGACCTTTTCGTTCATTCCGAAGCGGCATATCATGCTTCTGGCTATTTCCGTAGCCATTTCCAGGTCATTCTGTGCCCCGGAACTCACCTCTCCCATAATTATTTTCTCAGCGGAGCGCCCTCCAAGGGATACACAGATTTTGTCCAGGAGTTCGCTCTTGGTCATAAGGTACCGCTCTTCCTCAGGCAACTGAAGTGTATAGCCAAGGGCCGCCTTGCCCCGTGGTATGATGGAGATTTTGGCGACCGGCGCGGCATCGGGGCAGTAAAATGCCACAAGGGCATGGCCGGCTTCATGATAGGCCACGCGTTTTCGCTCTTTTTCCCCAAGTACCCGGCTTTTTCGTTCCGGGCCGGCAAACACTTTTTCAACTGCCTCTTCGACGTGGGCCTGGGTGATTTGTTTTGTACCATGTCTTGCTGCAAGAAGGGCTGCCTCATTCATAATATTCGCAAGATCGGCCCCGGAGAACCCCGGGGTCCTAAGGGCAATGGTTTTAAGATTTATATCAGGGGCCAGGGGTTTGCCGCGGGAATGGACCTTGAGTATCGCTTCCCTGCCCAGCATGTCAGGGGCATCGAGTATTATCTGGCGATCGAACCTGCCTGGACGCAGGAGGGCCGGATCCAGGACCTCCGGCCGGTTGGTTGCGGCAAGCAGGATTACACCGAGGTTGGGCTCAAATCCGTCCATCTCCACAAGGAGCTGATTCAGGGTCTGCTCCCTTTCCTCATGGCCACCTCCCATCATTCCGCCGCCACGAAATTTTCCTATGGCGTCAATCTCGTCAACAAAGATTATGCAGGGCGTGTTTTCCTTGGCCTGGTTGAAGAGGTCTCTTACCCGGGCGGCCCCGACGCCTACAAACATTTCAATGAATTCAGAGCCGGATATGCTGTAAAAGGGGACCTCCGCCTCGCCGGCCAGGGCCCTTGCAAGGAGGGTCTTCCCTGTCCCCGGCGGACCCAGAAGAAGTACCCCTTTGGGTATCTTGGCCCCCAATTCCTCGAATTTTTTGGGCTCTTTCAGAAACTCCACTACTTCTTTCAACTCTTCTTTGGACTCATCGCATCCGG
>JAYEFH010000295.1:0-9346 GCA_034658555.1 Thermodesulfobacteriota bacterium
TGAGGATGGTGTGGAATGGAATTGTGGGCGTGAGTCCAATAAAAGTCCCTATGGCGATACCTCGCGCGAGAACGAATGGATCTCCTCTAAGCCTCACTAAACGAAGCCACTGATATCTTACTGTTCTACCTGGACTGCTCCCCTTGTCTTTTTTCCCAAAGCGGAGAATATTTTTTACTTTGTTAACAGGGACAAGCTCCCTCATATGTGTTTCCCCGGACCAATACATCCTGCTTAAATACTAATCGGAAGCCTTGAGTAGACATCCGCATCTTCCTTTGCCATGATTCCGGATTTTATCTGGTGATAACCTGCTAGTGCAACCATTGCGGCGTTGTCAGTACACAGTTCAGGGTATGGGAAATAGGCCTTATAGCCAAGCTTTTGTGTCTCCTTGGCCATTCCGGCTCTAAGCCTGGAGTTGGTTGCAACCCCTCCTGTTACTACTATTTTGGTTATATCATATTTTTTTGCAGCAGATATAGTTTTTTCCATAAGCACGTCGATAACCGCCTCTTGAAACGAGGCACAGATATCCTGAACAGGTAACGTGCCCTGACCGGACAATTTCTTGACCGAGGTCAAAACAGAAGTTTTAAGACCACTGAAGCTGAAGTCAAGAGGTGTTTTCGGGAGTTTTGCCCTTGGATAGGAAAATGCGCGCGGGTCTCCTTTTTCAGCAAGTTGGCTGATTACAGGACCTCCAGGATACTCAAGTCCAAGCATTTTTGCCACTTTATCAAAGGCCTCTCCTGCGGCATCATCCCTGGTCTGCCCCAGAAGTTTTGCTGAAAGAAAATCATTAACCATATAGAGATTTGTATGACCACCTGACACCACAAGGCCCACAAAGGGAAATGAGGGAGGATGTTCGCACAGGAACACAGAAGAGAGATGCGCATGAAGGTGATTTACGCCAGTCAGGGGAATACCCCGGGCCATTGCCAGAGCTTTGGCAAAGGACAGTCCTACAACCAGCGAGCCTACCAGTCCCGGACCCTGGGTAACTGCTATGGCATCTATTGCGGACCTATCCGTGTTTGCATCCAGGAGTGCCTTTTCCACAACTCGGACTATATCCTCAAGGTGGTGTCTTGATGCCAATTCAGGAACGATTCCCCCATATTCCTTGTGGATATGAACCTGAGAAGCCACCACATTGCTCATCAACTGTCTGCCATCCCTTAGGACCGCGGCCGCAGTTTCGTCACAGGACGTCTCTATGGCAAGGAGATTTTTGGAATTGAATTTGTTTGTAGTCATCATAATCTAAAATTAAACGGAAACCCTAAATTTTATTTTCTCAAATTAGTACCTTAGGAACGGAAGATAAATAAGTTAAACAAAAATTAACAGGATTTTTTGTTGTATTCAAGGCGCAAGGAGCAAGCATAACGGGTTATGTGATCGACGAGCAACGCAGAAGACGGCAAAAAAGACGTTAATCTGTTGAACTTAGCGCCCTTCGGGCGGACTTCTCTGACAGGATCAACAGGATTTCTTAATATTTTTTATCCTGACAATCCTGTTTATCCTGTCAAAAAATGGGATTTCCTATACTATCAAGTTATTTATTGTACGTTCCTTACTTCTTTTTCCTCACTTTGATACGCTCTACCACCTTCCGGTAATAGATCTGATCCTTTTCCAGGTTGATGGGTCTCTTGCGTGATATGTTGGCCTTGCTCACCATAAGATTTATTTTTTTGATCTGCCTGTACCGTTCCTCTTCATCGTCCATGGTCTGCAGCAGGTCCATTGCAGTCTTGATTTCTTTTTCAGACTGGAGCTGCGGGGGCACAAAACCTGCGTTTTTCAACATCTTATATGCCATTCTGAGATCCTGCGGCACAAAAGAGTCGTCCTCAAAGACCAACGGCTTGCCTTTACCGGGGATGTCGTCAAGTTCCCCCCGTTTAATTGCCTCTCGAATCCTGTTCTCTGCTATTTTGGTAAAATTGAACATGCCTGGATTTTTATTACTTTAAAAAATTAGGTATTTGGTTGTTAGCAGTGAGCCAATAGAGTAAAGAAGACTCGAATGAAACTGTTTCCAGAGTGAGCCGATTCTGCAAAAGGCTTGCCAAACACTATAAGAGCAACTAATTCCATTTTCCAGAAAATTATGCTTTTAGAACTCGGGTTGGAAAACTTCGTGCTGTTTGAAAAGGTATCCCTTTGCTTGTCAAGCGGGCTTACTGTGCTTACAGGAGAGACCGGTGCAGGCAAGTCCTTACTTGTTCAGGCCATGAAATTGATCCTGGGGGCCAGGGCTGATTTGCAGCAGATCAGGACTGGAACAAAGCAGGCTTTGGTGCAGGCAGTGTTTGATGCCTCACCAGAGGTCCGGGGCCAACTGGAGGATATGGGGATATCCTGTGACGATGAACTGGTCATAAGGAGGACAATCGCGCAGACCGGAAGGGGGAGAATATATGTAAATGGGGCCGTTGTCAGCCTCCAGGACCTGAGGAAAATTGTATCAGGTCTGGCAAGTCTTGCCGGACAACACGAATATCAGAAACTCCTTCGCAGGGAGAGACACGGACCCTGGCTGGACCGTTTTTCCGGGCTTGGGCATGAAGTGGATCAGATAACCGGCTTGTATCAAGAGGTTAAAGGGCTTCAAACAGATCTCAAAATGGCATTCGCGAAGAAAGAAGAGATAGCAGAAGAGGTGGACAGGCTCCGGCAGGAAGCGGAGGAAATTGACAGAATTGCTCCCAATCCGGGAGAGGAAGAAAGGCTTGAGCAGGAACTCAAGGTATTAAAGGCCGCTGAGGCCCTGCGGAATCTGGGAAACAACTGCTACAGGACCCTTTATGCTGATAAAGGGTCGATCCAGGAGAAATTGGCAATCTGCAAGCAGGACCTTAAACGTATGGCAGACCTTGATCCCACCTTGGAAAAGACAGTAAAAGAACTGGAATCTGTGGCCTATCAGGCAGAAGAGGTGGCATGGACTGTTCGTGATTATATTCATGGCCTTCCAACAGATCTTTCACAATTGGAACGGCTTGAGGAACGAATCTACGGACTCAAGGAGCTTAAAAGGCACTTTGGTTCAACAATTGAGGACGTCCTGACCTATCGAAATAACATTGAGATAAAGCTTGCGACTTTTTACGAAAAAGGCGATCGGATAGAGGCTCTGAAGACAAAACTCGAAGAAAAAGAAAAAGGACTCGTAAATGCCGCCTTTGACCTGAGTAAAAAAAGACGTCAGGGGGCAAAAAGACTTTCCAAGGCTATAAAGACCGAATTATCTGACCTTAAGCTGGCCAAAACCGATTTCATGGTTGATGTCCAGGCTACTGAAAGGCCCATAGCCTCAGACGTGGGACCCAAGGGGCTTGACAAGGTGCAGTTTTTATTCAGTCCAAACATCGGGCAACCTCTTCGTCCCCTGGCGTCAATTGCTTCGGGGGGAGAACTCTCAAGAGTAATGCTGGCTTTAAGGGCCGCCCTTGCCAGGCAGGCAGGCATTGAAACCATTGTGTTTGACGAGATAGACGCTGGATTAGGGGGAAATGTGGCAGAAAAAGTGGGTTTTAAACTCAAGGCGCTATCTTCTTTCGGCCAGGTTGTCACAATAACGCACTTCCCACAGATAGCGGCAAAGGGCGATCATCACATAGCATTAGAGAAGGTAGTCAAAGGAGATAAAACAGCCATTTTTATAAGAGAAGTAGAAGGAAACCAACGCCTCGAGGAACTCACGAGGATGCTTGGAGGAGACAGAGAAACAGCCAAGGCATATGCCGGCAAACTGCTCGCGGGTTCAAAGGTTCAAGGTTCAAGGGTTCAGGGTTCGCCGAAAACATAAATCCTATTTCAAACCAGTATGAACACTCAATCACCAAATCACTCAATCACTCAATCACCAAATTTCCCCACCTGCCTGGTCCTTTATTCCGGCGGTCTGGACAGCATCCTTGCCTGCAAGATCCTTCAGGAGCAAGGAATTCATATCATAGCCCTTTATTTCATTACGCCATTTTTTGGTTATAAACTCAAAGGACGTGAAAAGATTTTAAAGAAGCAAGCGTTTGCCGATCAGGAGATACAATTTAAGGAAATAGATATCTCTGATGCATACCTTAAAATGGTAAAGAACCCGGAGCATGGCTATGGGAAATACCTGAATCCATGCATTGACTGTAAGATTTTGATGGTCCGAATGGCCATGAAGATGCTTGGAGAATTTAATGCAACTTTTGTTGCCACTGGAGAAGTCCTTGGCCAAAGGCCCATGTCCCAGCGCAGAGATGCTCTCAGGATAATAGAGCGGGACAGCGACGCTGATGGACTGCTTTTGCGTCCCCTCTCAGCCCTTCATTTTCGGCCCACAGACATAGAAAATAAGGGTCTGGTTGACCGATCAAGGTTGCTTGGATTGACCGGCAGAGGGCGAAAAGACCAGATAGCCCTTGCCGGCAAATATGGAATAAAGGAATATCCTGCTCCTGCCGGTGGATGTGTGCTTGCTGATCCTATACTGTCCCGGAGATTTAAACGCATATTCGAGTTTTGGCCGGAGTTTGATGTTAATGACTGCGTCCTTGCCCAAATGGGAAGACACTTTATCCTGCCTGACAGATCCTGGTTGATAATTGGTAGAGACGAAAGGGAAAATGTGAAGATTGTATCTATGATAGGGGAAGGGGATATCAAGCTCAATCTCACAGCAATTCCCGGCCCCACAGGACTTTGGCGAAAGATATCTTCTGAAGTCAATGCAGACCCTGCGGCAAGCATCCTGTTCCGATACGCAAGGTTGAAAAATCGTCCGGGAGAGGTCAAACTGTCAGGCCCTGGAACTGAAAATATTAGAACTATCAGAACCATGCCGGCTTCGGATGAAACTATAAATAAATATAGAATGTAAAATGTACTCAGGACCCTTCACGTTCGATATACTATGAACCAAAAATCAGAGGCAATGCCTGCCTCAACTACCTTTTCGGCAACGATTATGTGCTGGCCGAAGTCTTGACACCCAGGAGATTTATTGGCAAGACCCTAAAGGGGCTGGACGTCCGTGTGCGCCATGGCATAGAAGTGGCTTTTATCCGTACACATGTTGAAGGGCGCGGTCCCCGGATAATCGTCCCGTCTTCCGACTATCTTATCCGTGAGGGAGATACCCTCGTGGTGGCTGGACAAAAGGAAAAAGTGCACGCACTGGAAGAACTTTAGACAGGTTCAGGGTTCACCGAAAAAAAAGCTATGAAAAATTATATAATCGGAACAATTATTGTTTTTTTGATCTTGCTATCCGCTTTCTTTATTTATCAAAAACTCTGCCCGGCACAATTACCTCCAAATCTTATAGCAGGTACAGGCAGAATCGATGGAGATATAATCGCTTTAAATACCAAATACACCGGACGTATCAAAACAGTCTTGATTGAAGAAGGGCAAAGCATCCATAAGGGAAATACAATAGCAATTTTTCAAAGCGATGAGCTTGAAGCTAAGTTAGAAAGCATGGAAAAGGGCGTCCAATCTTCCAAAAATGGCCTTGATGCCCTGCAAAAAGACTATGAAATCGCCAAGGTGTCAATTCCTCTGACAATTGAAAAATCAAAAAAGGGCGTTGATATTGCCATTGCCCAAAAAGAGCAGTTATTACGTTCAATCGATAATCTGAATTTGGTAATTACACAGGATAAAAAGGATTTTGCGCGCGCAAAAAGGCTTTCTGAAAAAGATCTTATAGCAAAACATGCGTTTGAACTTTCCAGACTCAAACTTGATAATGACATCAACGAGCTTGAATCGTTGCATCAAGGACTAAGCCAGAGTAATGACAAAATTAATGTCTCCAAAACTGATCTTAAAATCGCCAAAAATCAGTTGAAAAAGCTTGATACGTTAAAAGCAAATATAGAGGCGGCCCGAAATCAAACCGCTTCGCTGGAGGCAAACAGGAAAGAAGTGTCGGCAATAATAAAAGAAATGACTATCAAATCTCCAATTGATGGCGTGGTGATTGAAAAGGTTGCACAAATCGGCGAGGTCCTGGCTCCGGGGATGGTAGTAGCCACATTGATAGACCCTGATGAGCTCTACCTGAAAATATTTGTGGATACGCTTAAAAACGGCAAAATCAAATTAAAAGATAAAGCAGTCATTTTTTTGGATAGTTTTCAGGACATGCCGATTCAGGCAAATGTGATACGAATTGGACAGCGAGCGGAATTTACTCCTAAAGAGGTGAATGTCAAAAGTGATCGTATTCAAAGAATGTACGCAATTCATCTGAAACCATATACTCCTAATTCATACCTAAAACTTGGAATTCCGGCCATTGGAGTGATTACTACGGACGGAAAAGGATTGCCGGAAAGCTCCAAAATCCTGGGAGATCTATAAAACGCCAATCATGAATCGGCTTCAGGTACGAAAAGTCTCAGTTACCTATCGTAAAAAAAAAGGGCTTAAACCAGTAAGTCTTGAAGCAACCGGAGGAGAAATCATCGGTCTTATCGGTGCTGACGGTGCAGGCAAAAGTTCTTTGATGCACACAATTGCCGGGGCCAAGAGTTTTGATGGGGAAATTGAATTTGACAATCATATCTACCACTCGCCAAAAGAGGCTGAAAAGATTAAAGGCAGTATTGGATTTATGCCGCAAGGTCTTGGTCTGATTTTATATGAACAACTAAGCGTAAACGAACACCTGGACTTTTTTGCCGATATTCGCGGGATCAAACAGGATAGTGGCTTCAAGGCTTACAGGGAGCGCCTGCTGCACATGGGGGGGCTGTCTGATTTTACCGAGCGACAGGCAGGCAGATTGAGCGGCGGGATGATGCAGAAATTGGCGCTTATCTGCACACTACTGCACCGTCCCAAGCTATTGCTTCTGGATGAACCTACTACAGGGGTCGATCCACTCAGCCGCATGGAATTGTGGGATATTTTAAATGATATTATTGCCAAAGAAAAAACACTTTGCATTGTCAGCACCGCCTATATGGCTGAAGCCACCCAAATGGATAAAGTGCTTTTGTTGGAAGACGGAGAGATTATTGACAAAGGCAAAGCCGGGGAATTGATCGAAAAGGTAAGACCTTTCAGTTATAAAGCTGCTCCTGAGCCTTTTGAAAACAGCATCACTATTCACGGATACACATTCTCTCTCAACCCCATAGAGCTTAAGCGAAAAGAACCAACCCTTGACGCAGTCTTTTTTATCAATTTTCTCAAAAAATATGGTTCTATACCTGAGATTTCGATTGTCCATAAAGATAGAGATGAAGATGTGCCTGCCACTATTATGGAAGCCAAGGGGTTGACTAAACGATTTGGAAAATTTGTTGCAAACAATCATATTGATATGGAATTAAACAGAGGCGAAATACTGGGCTTGCTTGGAGCCAATGGAGCAGGGAAAACCACCTTTATAAAGATGCTCCTGGGACTTTTACCCATTGATGAGGGTGAACTTTTTTTGCTTGGGAAAAGGATTGAAAGTGCTAATGACAGGCAGATACTCAAGGCGAAAATCGGATATGTAAGTCAGCGCTTTGCCCTATACAAGGGAATGAGCGTAAGGGAAAATCTGCGCTATTTTGCAAATATGCATCACATTGAGCATAAACGGGCTTCGGACCTAATAGGAGAATATGCCAATACCCTGGGATTTTACAGCTACCTGGATGCATTACCCACGGATTTACCCATGGGGATTAACCAACGCTTTTCAGTAGCCGCGGCTATTATGCATGAACCCGTAGTGCTTTTTTTAGATGAACCAACCAGCGGGGTGGATGTTGTAGCAAGGGCCGTATTCTGGGAGATGCTGCAAAGACTGAAAGAGGAGTGGAATATCGCTATTTTGATTACCACCCACTATATGGGTGAGGCCGAATTTTGCGATCGGGTGGTGTTGTTAAGAGATGGCAAAAAAATAGCTGATGATACTGTAAAAAATCTGTATCAGATACACCCTGATGCACACAATTTTGAAGATATCTTTTTAAATTACTACAATTTGAATTAAGGGATTAGCTGTTAGCTATTCATCACGGATTACCACACTAATCCGTGATGAATCATCTTTCCAAGCTAAACGCTAATGGCTATAGATTTTCACAAAAATAATTTCAATCAGCAGACTTGACCCCTTACCTTACCCTTACTCCAACAGGAATCGGCCGGCCCCTCAAAAATTCTGCGCAGGGCATACGCCTCTTCCCTGGCCACTGAAGTTCTCTGATACCCAGGCAGCCTTTTCCTGTGGCAATCATCACCCCGTCATCTTCAACGCGAAAGACTGTACCTGGTGCCATGTCCGCGGCATCCATATCCAATACAAATGGCATATAAAGCCTGAGACGCTGATCATTCCAAAGGGTATAGGCCCCTGGCCTCGGATCAAGGGCCCGGACCATACATGAAATACGCCTTGCAGATTGAGACCAATCAAGCCTTGCAATCTCCGATTTAATGGGAGGGGCATAGCTTATGCCCTCATCAGGCTGAGATTTTGGTTTTAAAGTGCCTTTGTGCAATTTATCCAGTGCCAGGGCAAGAAGCCCGGCCCCCAGCCTTGCCATACGCTCATAGAGCTCACCAAAGGTCTCCTCCAGACCGATGGTCAGGACTTCCTGAAGGAGCATGGGACCTGTGTCCATCCCGGCATCCATCTCCATAATGGTTATGCCGGTCTCAGTATCCCCTTGTATAATAGCCCATTGTATCGGCGCTGCCCCTCGATACTCAGGGAGCAGGGACCCATGGACGTTGATAGGCATTATTCGCGGGATATCAAGCAATTCCTGAGAAAGTATCTGGCCATAGGCAGCAACAACCAGAAGATCCGGGGCAAGGGCCCGTATCTGACTCAGAAACTCCGGAGAGCGAGCCTTTTCGGGCTGGAGCACGGCAATTCCCGCCTTTTCTGCCAAAACCTTTATTGGAGAGGGCTTCAACTGCCTGCCACGCCCTTTGGGCCTATCAGGCTGGGTTACTACAGCCACCACCTGATTCGGACCTTCCCTTAAGGCCTTCAGCACTGGAACTGCAAATTCAGGAGTACCCATAAATACAATTTTATATGAATTCATAACTCCAACGGACCTCCGGACGAATGTTATTTCATAATTGAGGGATTAAGATGACGCATTCACATGTTGGGGGACCTAAATTTAGTAATGAACATCGAACATTCAACAGCTATTTCTGCGCCTTCATCTTTTCCCATTCAATATTCGATGTTGGTCGGGTAGAAATACGGTGCGCACAATCCTCTAATGCAAGAATCACTGTTGACTTTCCCCAAACGCCTCGCTGCACGCAGCTACTACGTGTCGGTCGCTATCCATACACACTTTTA
>JAYEFH010000296.1:0-2101 GCA_034658555.1 Thermodesulfobacteriota bacterium
TCCACGATAGAACACCTTTTGGGGCCTGAGTTGTTAACAGAGTATATGAAACATTTTCAGGAAATGAAACAAAAAGGCCGGATTAACCGCCTGGAAAATATCGCAGTCAGAAAAGTGGAAATAGAGGATGCCGGTGTAAGCAAAAACGAAGAATACCTTACCGTACTCTTTACTGCCAATCTTCTTGACTATACTATAGATGAATCCACGGATACAGTGATTGAGGGCAGCCGGACCGAGCCGGTCAAATTTGCAGAAAAGTGGACCTTTGCCCGCCCAGCCGGCAGCTCAGACTGGAAACTGTCTGGGATTGATGATTGATGATTGTTTTTGGAACTTACGAATCAACGGTTTCAGGTTTTTGGTGACCCTTTGTCCTTCATAACTGTATTTCGGTTACTATCTTTTCAAGGACATCTTCCACGGTCAAATCGGAGGAATCAATTACAATACAATCAGGGGCGGCCCGCAAAGGCGCGATAGAGCGAGTTGAATCCGCCAGGTCCCTGGCCTCAATTTGGGCCAATATCTCTTCGTGTCCCACCTTTTTTCCCTGATTTTCCATCTGCATCTTCCGTCGCTTGGCCCGCTCCCCGGCAGAGGCGGAAAGAAAAAATTTATAAGCAGCCTGGAGAAAGACAACTGTGCCCATGTCTCTGCCCTCTGCCACCAATCGACCCTGCCTGCCCAATTCCCTCTGCATTCCGGTCAGATATCCCCTCACCACGGCAACCCTGGAAACCGCAGAAGAAAGCCCGTCTATTTCCGGTGTGCGAATAAAAGACGAGACATCCTCTCCGTTCACCAGGATTCTGTCATCCTGGAATCCCAGCTTCAGGTCATTACATAGCTCTGCAAGGGCTTTTTCGTCTCCTGCATCCACCCCTTTTTGCCTGGCAGCCCAGGCCACTGCCCTATACATGGCGCCTGTGTCAAGATACGTATATCCCAGACGCTTCGCCAGCTCTTTACTGATAGTGCTCTTGCCGGCGCCGGCCGGTCCGTCAATGGTAATAATATTCAAACGGTCCATAAAAATTAAAGCAACTCACTTTATTTAAGATGTTGACACGGTCTTCGGTATTAATCGTATTAAAATACACCAAAAAATCTTTTCCTGAAAGGCTGTATGTTGGGCTTGGCGGACGCGGGAGCCGAAGTCACATCTTCATTTGTCATTTGAAGTTGATAGGAGAATAGTGGATAGTATTATTGGGTCCCGAATAAGGGGCATATACTGCATTGCCGGAACACCTTCAAAGTAGTATAGACTTCCTCGATAATGATTTTTGACTGCGATATCGGTTGCAGAAGTACGACTTGTATAATTTTCTTCCTATAGCCCTGCCACAATCATTATATCGACATCTAAACAAATGCACGTTCAAAATAATTCATTGAGACTTTAAATTATTATGACCAAACAACAAAATCAGAAATTAAGAAATATTGCTATCATCGCCCACGTCGACCACGGCAAGACCACCCTGGTGGATGCCATGTTCCGCCAAAGCGGCCTGTTCCGGGAAGGCAAGGAAATGGATGAGCGGATTATGGACAGCATGGATTTGGAGCGGGAGCGGGGCATTACCATCGCGGCCAAAAATTGCTCGATCATGTGGAAAAATACCAAGATCAACATCCTGGATACCCCAGGCCACGCGGATTTTGGCGGGGAAGTGGAACGGGCGCTTGCCATGGTAGACGGCGCTATTTTGCTGGTGGATGCTTCGGAAGGCCCTCTGCCCCAAACCCGGTTTGTTTTGAAAAAAGCCCTTGAATCCGGATTGGTCATGCTGGTGGTGATCAACAAAATCGACCGCAAAGATGCCCGGGCCGATGAAGTGCTGGACGAAATTTACGATCTGTTCATCGACCTGGATGCTTCCGAGGATCAATTGGATTTTCCGGTCCTCTATGCCATTGGCCGTCAGGGCATTGTTCAACCCGCCCTGGATGAGCCGCGGGAAAACATCCACCTGCTCTTTGATACGATTTTGTCGGAAATCCCGGGACCTGTTTATGATTCGGAAGAACCCTTTCAAATGCTGGTGGCGGATCTGGACTATTCCGACTATCTGGGCCGCTTGGCCGTGGGCAA
>JAYEFH010000297.1:0-9315 GCA_034658555.1 Thermodesulfobacteriota bacterium
CCATGTCCAGATGTTCTATGTCAATTTTTGCCTTTTTTAAAAAATACTTGGGAATTAAACCTACTGTGAAATTACTGCTCAAGCCATAGCGTATTCCCAAAATCCATTTATGCACATCTACTTTTGTAAGATAGGGGGCAACATCTCCCTTTAGGGATCCTTTTTGTTCGAAGTATTCATATTGAAAATCAACCAAAAATTTACCTTTAGGGAGAGTCATGCCTGGTATTCTTGTAAATACAGAGATGGGAATGCGCTCTCTTTGGGGCATCCTAAATATAGAATCATACTTGCCCAACCTTTTGTTGATGTATTTCAGTTGGTTCTGTGCCTCACGGAAATCAGATTTTATCCTTATGGCTTCTATAAATTCCTCTGCCGCCAAGTCATACTCGCCCTGCATTCTATAAATTTCACCCAGATTATTGTGTGGTTTGGCAAATAATGGGTTTTCCCCGGCCTGTTCAAACTCCTTTATGGCCAAGTCATACTCTCCCCAACTCTTGTACACCTCACCCAGCCTGTTATGAGCTTCAAATAGATCGGGACATAGTTCAATAGCCTTCTGATAACACGAGGTCTCTCTTTTTGAATCATCAAGTAGATCCAGGCCTTTGTTGAACCATCTCCTTGCCTCATCACAATCATCAGCCCGCGCCATATTTCCCGGCACCAACCACGCAATCAACACCAATACTATCAACAGGTTCTTTTTAAGATTCATAAGCAATGCCATAGAGTATATATATTTCCAATCTCTTTAATTAACATAAAAACACATTACAAACAATAACAACATTTTATCGCTAATTTTTCAATCCCCCGCAGACAGGGCATTGGGGATTTCTTGGCACATCCAGTTCCTGGAATTGCATGGTGGAGCAGTCTAAGATCAACATACGTCCTATTAATGTTTTGGCCGACCCGGCCAGATATTTGATTGCCTCAATGGCCTGCAAACTACCTATAGTGCAAGGAACAGCACCCAGTACAGGGACCTCCTGTTGGGCAGGGGCCATTGGAAAGATACATGTAAGACAAGGGCCTTCCGGAGGATGGAGAAACGTGATACGCCCTTCCATGCCCCACATTGCTCCGTGAACCATAGGGATACCTTTCCTGATAGCACACTGATTCAAGGTGTAGCGAGCGGAAAAGTTGTCCAGACAATCCAGGATAACTTGTGAATCTCCTACAATATCATCCACATTTTCGTCAGTAATCTTATAAGAAATCGGCTCAACAGCTATGTCCGAATTGATAGAAGAGAGAGTCGCCTGGGCTGAAAGGGTCTTTTTAGTACCAATACTATGTTCTGTATGTAAAAACTGGCTGTTGAGATTGCTTATCTCAACCGAATCATCATCGCAGATCCTGATGTGTCCTACGCCTGCAAGGGCCAAATTCAGCGCGGCGGGGCACCCAAGTCCACCTACTCCGGCAACCAGAACCTTGGCATTTTTAAGTTTTTTCTGAGTCTCAATTCCCCAGCCGGAAAGACTGATTTGTCTTTTGTAACGCCTTAAATCAGGATCTGGAAAATTAGAATTAGACATTGCAACTGCCATCCTTTTCACTCAGAGGGCAGACCCTCTCGATTTTCTCACACATTGCCGTATCAGACAATTTTTCTTTGACATAGTTAATTGTCCGGCAGGTCAATTCTCGCGACTGACCGATATGCTTTGCGGGATCAACAACTCGTTCAAGGTCCTTTCGCTCAAACTTTCCTGATATCTTATGATGGTCCATTAACAGATCCATTAAAGGTCGGCTGGTCTCTTCAGCCTCCATGGCGGCTTCATAAATAATTCTATGGGCTGTCTCTTTGCCGATCGTTTCTCCCAAGTAAAACATTAATGCCTCGGTTGAAATGAGCGTTGCTGCGTTTTCAACATTTTCACGAATTCTATATTCATGGACAATAAGATCCTTCAAGATGGCCTTCATCATGGACAGAAGCCCGCAGATAAATAGAGAGGTATCGGTAATTGTGACCCATTCCAGTCTTACTGTCCTATAATCCCGTTCATGTTCGTTTATCATGCCCTCAAAACCCAGACCGGCATTTGCCTTGATGAGCCTTGCCAGGACCACGACTTGCTCACACATTTCAGGATTTCTCTTATGGGGCATGGTGCTGCTGCCTATCTTATCCATATGAAAAGGCTCTTCCAGCTCTCCGGTTTCACTCCTGGCGAGACTCCGGATTTCATCCGCAATCCTGGCTAAAGACCCGGAAATCATAGCCATGACAGCAAGAAATTCAGCACCCCGGTCTCGCGAGGCATGCCAGGCAATGAGCGGTGCCTTAAGCCCCAGCCTTTGAGAGAATTGCGACAGGAGCTCAAAAGCCTTTTCACTAAAGGCATCCATCGTGCCGACTCCACCAAAAAGCTGACTTACCAACACCCGCTCCCTGCAAGCTACCAGTCGCTCATAGTCCCGCCACACTTCATCCAGCCAGACTGCCATCTTCAGGCCAAGTGTCATGGACAAGGCATGTTGTGTATGGGTTCGACCGATGGTTACAAGATCTACATAACGATCCGCCAGCTCCATCAGTTGCCTTAGAATAATTTGAAGATCCCGCTCCACGATGCCTAATACATCGCGAAGCTCCAGGGCCTGGGCAGTGTCTTGGATGTCCTGGGTCGTGGCACCGAAGTTAATAAATTCCCCTGCGGCCTTGTCACACACCTGCCGCCATGCATTAAGCAATGGGATAAGAGAATGACAGGTGACTTTCAGGCCTTCCTGGATGGCATCCAGGTCAAGATAGCAAAGGTGTGCTTTTCTATTGATCGCCTCGGCTGCCCACCTGGGAATAATTCCCAGATCAGCCTGTGCTGAAGCCAGGACAGCCTCTATGTCTAACCAGCGTTGGTACCGGTACTTGTCGCAGAATATTTTACGGGCTTCTTGCGTTGAATAACCGCTGCTATAAAACCGTGAATCAACAATATGGCTGTGCAGTTCACAACGGCTCATATAGACTTCTAAAACCTTTCAGGATCTGATGCCCTTTTCTTTTCAATGTCCTCAATAGCCTGGTCTACAATTTGCGTAGCGTGGCCGATATATCTTTCCGGATGGTCAAGATAGGCCAACTCTTCAGGGATGAGAAAGC
This sequence comes from Thermodesulfobacteriota bacterium, assembly GCA_034658555.1. Taxonomy (GTDB): domain Bacteria; phylum Desulfobacterota; class Dissulfuribacteria; order Dissulfuribacterales; family UBA3076; genus UBA3076. The sequence goes on from JAYEFH010000297.1 coordinate 3,131, forward strand.
CGCCGATCTCAGGGTCTTCCATGACCACATTTTTTAATGAGGTCTTGGTTTCCTGTGCCTTGGCTGACAACTCCTGGAGTTTTGTCGATGACTTTATCTTGCCTATTATGCTGCTCAGACGAAACAGCAGCCATTCTGAGGCAATCATGTCTTTTTGAAGATGCAGGTTCTCCATCATGCGATCAACCCGCACCTCCAGGCCGGACATTACATCCAGCATGTACTGCAAAGCAGCACCTGTGTAAATACAGAGTTGCGGCACTGCCAACCATTCCGCCCAGAGGCAGCCGGCATCCCGCTCGTGTTCGTGGGCCATACTTTCTACAATCGTATCGGTGAGATATCTGACATGGCGGGAGAGCACTATAATCCGCTGACAGATAACCGGATTTTTCTTATGAGGCATGGTGCTGCTACTTGCAGCCCCTCCAGGTACAGGTTCCCTTAACTCGTCAATTTCGGTCTTCTGAAGCTGGACTATTTCATTGGCCATCTTTGCAAAGGTCGTAACCAGCAGGGAAAAGATAGATGCCAGCTCACCTATGTTGTCCCTGGAGTTGTGCCAGGGCACATTGGAATGCTCAAGGCCCAGGAGGTTTAAGGTACGCCTGGCGATTTCCATAGCGTGAGGACCGAGAGCGGCCATGGTACCGACAGCCCCACCCAGTTGTCCCATGGAAATTCTCTGAGAAATGTATGTAAGACGTTCGATATGACGCCTGATCTCGCTCAGCCAGACAACAGCTTTCATACCAAAGGTCGTGGGTAAGGCCTGCTGACCGTGGGTGCGAGCTACCTCGGGCGTTAATCGGTACCTCTTGGCCAAATCAAGGCAGATCATTTCTAGTGCCCTCAGATCTCTGTATATTAAGGCCAGCGTCTCTCTCAGTTCAAGGATTTCAGCAGTGTCCAGGACATCCTGGGTGGTTACCCCATAGTGGACATATTCCCCATAGTCCTTTTCACAGACCTCACGGAGACCATTTATCAAAGGAATGATGGAATTGCGGCTGCGCAGATAATTATTGTGAACGCTCTTTAAATCTATGTATTCAAGCCTTGCCTTTTTTCCGATCTCCGCTGCGGCTTCCTGGGGTATCACCCCCATTTCTCCCTGAACTCTGGCCAGAGCCGCTTCGAAATCCAGCCAACGCTGGTATCTGGTTTTTTCATCAAAGACCTGTACCAACTCAGGCGTACTAAAAACACCCGGATTTATCTGAAAATCAATTGGATGAGCCGGCATGATTTAAACCTTCCATAAGGATGGGCACTTCCTTTTCTTTTACCCCTTCATAGAACGCCCTGATTATAGGACAAGTGACATCTACCATAGAGACAATAAAGGAAAAAAAAGTGCCGTTCCGTGCCAGAATGGTATCGAGGCGTGTGGGAGTATCCCTTTTCGGATCATGTTCCCAGGGAACAACATGCATATGATATGTGCCGAATACAATAAGCCTGTCTTTATCGCATATGTCGTAACATTCTTTAAGCTCCATAGGGTCTGAGATCCAACCCCTTTTACTCAAGGGTGTCTTTGAAGGCACTGCGTGCTGCTCCATAATACCATCCATATAGGACTTGTAAGGCTCTTCACCCCTTAGATTTTTCTTGAGTGTTAATATGCGCTCCGTTTTCAGGGTATATTCATCCTGAGTGCCTACCAGCAAACCATAGGCCCTGCGAACCCTGGATTCACCAGGCAGATAATTCCCCTCAAGCTTTCTCTTGCAGTGCTCCAGAACCTCTTGCCAATTAAGCACAGGCAAAATTATCTGATTTATATGCTCAAGCTCAATCATGTTTTTTTTAGCCTATCCCCCAGCTATAGGAATTATAAGCGCAATCTCATCTTCGTTATTTAAGATAAGCGTATCCCATTTTTCGATCCCGGTCCTGATCAATCTGTTATTAATAAAGATGGAGAGGATGGCGGAATCATGATTGATGGTCTCCAACCCGGGATACTGCCGCAAAAGAAGTTCCATACTTTCTTTAAGGTTATCTCCGTCTATGATGACTTCACGCCGGTTGTCGGCATGTTTACGAAATGGAAAAGGGATAATTACTTTCGCCATGGTCTATCCTTGCTGTTTTAGTACTTCCCTCAGGGCCGCGGGAATATGTGTTATAATATCTTTGACCTGAGTAGCCGGGGAAGGCCGGGATAGTTCTCCTGCCTTCCTGTTCACCCTCCCGGCGATCCGACAGGCATCTATAGGGGACTTCCCTGCATAGATCAACCCACTGATTATACCGGTAATCATGTCCCCTGTTCCCCCAACCGCTTCTAATGCCTCTACACTCGGGCGATCAATCTCTTCCAGTATCTCCCCATCGTGGCAGATATAATCCACCTTCCCTTTTACGAATAAGGTGCGTGCAATGTTTCCCGATTTAAATGCCCTTTTTATCAACTCCGGCACATCACCATCCATATGATATATAAATCCACGCGTGTAAGTGGGATGGACCGCTTTTTCATCAGCTAAAAAAGCAAGTTCTCCCAGGTCAGGGGTAAATACATCGTAGCGGTTACTATCACCACCGGCCTTGGCTACATACATGCCGCCTGCGTCAGCGATTAATACAGGCCTCTTTTCTAGGGAATCTATCTTCTCCAGGACCTTTTTATTACTTTTGATATTCGGCATGATATAATGAAAGGTCAGTACACTGACATCCATCTGTTGGAGATTTTCCGCCAGATAGTCATAGATTTTCAGACTCCCATCGCCGGCACCTATATCCCCGGTCACTATACCAAATGGACTTGCTACGCCATATTCCCGGCAGATCATATGGGCGGCAAAAAACATGGCCGCTGTCCCGCGGTTTATATCCAGGATTTGATTGTCTACCTTGATTCCCTGTTCGGTAAGTTCAATCCTGCCTATTAGAAGAGGTAAGTCCTTAACCGGAATGGTTCCTGCCAGAAGAAGCATCCTCACCTCCTATAATTTTTATCATTTTTTCATGAGCAGTGCTTAAGGCATAAGCACAGAGAGTATGTCCTATAAGCAACGGATTAGACGCCTCTGTAATCGGTTTTCCAACCATCTCATAGGCCAGGTACGGCACATCCGGGCAGCCGCCACCGGATATATTTACAATTTTTTTGTCTGTTTTATCCACGGTAATTTTCATGTTGGCTGCCCTGACCATGATGTATCGGCCAAAGTCTTTGGTCCTGCATAACTTCAGAGGTTTTGATCCATTTGAAGACACAGGCACAATATCTATGGGCGCTAACTTTACTTTTTTCAATATCCTGGTGATGTCCAATTCTTCAACTAGAGGAAACTCCACGCAGAGGTCGCAGCCTGTTCTATACTGCGGAGGAGGACTAACCACTTTAATATCAAAGTCTTCCTCTTTGAGTACCTGCTCAGCACGCATTACGTCACCAGTATTGGAAAATATCAAAAGCCCCCTGGCCACGGTTTCATGCCTGGGAGAAGTGTCCTTTTTCTTTTCTTTTTTGAACCATTTCATCCTATATCAACGTCCTTTTTTTAGATTTTATAACCGTTCACGGGATTACAACGCCCGTTTTACCGCAACCCACCGAACTGTAAGCGTTTACAGGGTGCTGCAGATGCAAGGCGTACGGGTTACGCAGATGTACTTCCTGTACTTTTCAAGTGCCCGACAACAAAGCAGATGCGGTGCCCTGTGAACGCTTACGGGATTCTTTGTTTTCTTGGCCTTTAGTTATTGTGCATTTGCAGGCTTTTTGTTAAATAGAACCAATACATTTTGCCAACGAGTATATTCCACATGTCACTTTGCTGAAAATACCCGATCTGTGTCGTTATTTCAATTTTTTCATCTGTCTGTGCGTTGGTAGTTAGTGTCTGAACGAAAAGGCCGTTCATACACAATTTTGAATTTAAAAAGGAAGTAATCTTAATATGTTAATTGTCCACGACCTAATTGAAAAAAACAAAATTTGGGATTTCCGTTCAGAGACTAGTTATGATAAATTTGAGCAATTCAGAATATGACTCGTGAAAATCGAATAAAACTAATCCGCAATATTGGAATAATTGCCCATATAGATGCGGGAAAGACCACTCTTACTGAGCGTGTTCTATTTTACACCGGTAAGACCCATAAGATGGGCGAAGTCCATGACGGCCAAGCTACCATGGATTGGATGCCCGAAGAACAGGAGAGGGGAATTACAATTACCTCTGCGGTTACAACCTCTTACTGGCTGGGAAAAGAAATTCATATAATCGATACTCCGGGCCATGTGGATTTTACAATAGAGGTAGAGAGGTCCTTGAGAGTATTAGATGGCGTAGTTGGGGTTTTCTGCGCAGTTGGCGGAGTTGAACCCCAGTCAGAGACCGTGTGGCACCAGGCAGACAAATACAAAGTCCCAAAAATCGCTTTTATCAATAAAATGGATCGGCTTGGAGCCGACTTCCTGGGTGCTGTTGAACAGATGAAAGAACAGTTGGGAGTCTATCCACTTATCTTGACACTGCCTGTTGGTTCTGAGGATTCTTTTCAAGGTGTGTTTGATCTTATTAAGGAAAAAATGATTGTATGGGACGAAGCAACTCTGGGAGTCGAGTTTAAAGAAAGTCCCATACCGGAAGAATATCGGCAAGAGGTATCTAAGGCCAGGGAAAATCTGCTTGAGGCCCTTTCCGGCGTAGATGACGCCATAATGGAAAAGTACCTGGATGAGGAAACCATAACCGACCAGGAATTACACGAGGCCATCAGGCGGGCGTGCATTGGACTACAGTGTGTTCCTGTTTATTGCGGTTCTGCGCTTAAAAACAAGGGTGTACAGCTTTTACTGGACGGCATAATCAGATATCTGCCGAGTCCTCTGGATGTGCCGCCTATAGAAGGCATAAATCCTGTCACGGACACTGTTGAAAAACGTCTCAGTCAAGACAATGCCCCGCTTGCCGCTCTTGCTTTTAAAGTCCAGATGGACCAAGGGCGCAAGATGACCTATGTGCGTGTCTATTCCGGAAAATTAAGGCCGGGAGATGAGGTATGGAACCCTGGAAAAAGGCTTAAGGAAAAGGCCGCCAGGATTTTGCAGATGCATGCCAACAAGAGAGAAAGGATCAAAGAGGCCGGAGCAGGTAATATAGTGGCTGTTATGGGTCTTAAGCTTACTTCAACAGGAGATACACTCTGTGATCGGAAACACCCTATACTCCTTGAGCAAATTGAGGCATACCAGCCTGTGATCTCTGTCGCTGTGGAGCCCAAAACTATAGAACATCAAGAAAAAATAGATTCGGCTCTCCACAAGTTATCCGAGGAAGATCCTACCTTCAAGGTCAAATTTGATGAAGAGACCGGCCAGACAATTATCTCCGGCATGGGAGAGCTGCATCTGGAAATTCTGGTCCACAGGCTGCTTAGAGAATTTAATGCCTTTGTAACGGTGGGTAAACCTCAAGTGGTCTATCGGGAGACTATTCAAAAATCCGTTACGATAGAAGAACGATTCGACCGTGAGATAGGCGACGGACGTCAGACAGCTACTGTAGTCATCCAGGTTTCTCCCAGAGACAGGGGGGATACCAATTGTGTGATCAATAAGCTTGAGCCTGAATGCCTGCCCGAGGGTTATGAAGCCCTTATTTTGGAAACATTGAGACAGAGACTCGAAAGCGGTATTTTAAAGGGTTTTCCCATAATAGACGTTAAGGTAGTATTAAAAAATGCTGTCTTTGAAGAAGGTCTCTCTACTGATGTATCTTTCAGGGCTGCAGCTTCTATAGGGCTTCAACGGGCCTGTGAACAGGCCGATCCGGTGCTCCTTGAACCCATTATGGGTTTGGAGGTGTTGGTACCGGAATCATTTATGGGTGATGTAATCGGAGATTTAAACAGTCGTCATGGCAGAGTCGAACAGATTGAGCCGAGAGGACCAATCCAGGTTATTAAGGCAATTGCTCCGCTTTCCAGAATGTTTGGCTATTCCACAAAACTCCGGTCCATATCTCAGGGCAGAGGTACCTTTACCATGGTATTTTCCCATTATGATCCTGTTTCTTAATATACTAAATAGTACAAATATTTATATGTATTTTTACTCACTTATTAAACTATTTGTGGAGGTAAGAATATGAAAAAAATGCGGATTTTGAAAAATGAATGGCCGAGTTTTGTTAAAAATTTTAATCGTCAAAATCAGTTCA
>JAYEFH010000298.1:0-2093 GCA_034658555.1 Thermodesulfobacteriota bacterium
CATTAAGAAACGAGGCCACTGTTTCATCTTTGAAACCGATACGGGCAATAAAAGGAATTCCGGCCAGGTAGGCAGCCTGAACAGGGCAGGGATCACTGTCATGAAATACCAGACACAGGTCGTAGTTTCCTGACTTAATTCTGTTTAACAGGGAAAATAACCTTTTGTATCCCCCGTAATAGGGAATTATTGTTCTGATATCAGAATTATTTTCAAAAAGAACTGAAAACTTTTCTCTGACCATGAAATCTATGGATGCGTTTGGAAAAATGCGGCGCGTGGCCCTCACTGCCGGTGTAGAAAGCAGGGTATCTCCTATGGCAGTTGAGGAAACTGCCAATATATTACTGATTTCGTCAGGGTTAAGTTCATCGACTGTTTTTTTTCTTTTCTTTTTCTTCCCCTTTGTGATCAGAACAGCCTTCCATGCTGTTTTGTTTAAGAGCTTCATGGCAGCACCGCCTTGAACTGGGCCATCCACTTGGCCAGGATGAAAAGTGACCACAACTGGCGTGCCTTGAGTCCGTCTTTTCCAATTTCAGAACTGAGCAGATTGGATACACCCTGTTTTTCAAAAAGCCTGTAGAAGTCATCCGGGGCATCCATAATTACTTCTTGCACCCTGTTTTTCAGCGGCCCTCCAATCCACCGGGCCAGGGGTATGGAGAACCCCTTTTTAGGTCTTTCGAACATGGCTTTTGAAATACGGTCGGAAAAGGCATCTCTCAGGATGCGTTTCCCCTTTCTGCTCGTTGTCATGCGGTATTCTGATGGAAGGCTAAGGGCAAATTCCAGAACATCATGATCAAGAAAGGGAGATCTCAACTCAAGTCCGTGGGCCATGCTCATGTGATCGGAATAAAACAGGATGTCGCCGGGGAGATAGGTGTTTATATCGGTAAGTTGGAGCCTGTCAAGTTCGTCGTCTCTGATCTGGTTGTAGAATGACCCGATTAGATCAACGGCAGTGGGATGCACAATTTTTTCCGCCAAAGGGCCACTTGGATGAAATAGCAACTTTCTGGAGCTTAAAGGAAAGAGTTCAAGAAAGGCAAGATAGCGCATCGGCTGGTTAAGCAGAAGTGCTCTGTCGGCAGATCTTGCAGGAAAGCTCTTTTTTTTGCGGCTGCGGTTCAGGATGCTCTCTGCCCAGGTGCTGGTTTTTCGGAGTCGGCAGTAAGGACGGCGAAGAAATAGTCTCTCAAGTCTTTTAATGAATAGACAGTGGCCATAGCGCTTGTATCCTCCAAAAGCCTCGTCTCCGCCGTCTCCAGTGAGGGCAACCTTGACTTCCTCTGATGCAAATTTGCTCAGGAAGTAGAGGGGAATTGCCGTTTCATTGGAAAAGGGTTCTCCAAACAGGGCGAGGATCTCCGGGGCCTTTAAAAGGGAATCAGCGGGCAGATAAAACTCATGGTGATCTGTTTTTAGATGATCTGCAATTTGCCTGGCATATGGCAGTTCATTGAACTTCTCATCTTCAAAACCTATCGAAAAGGTCTTTACCGGCCCTTGCAATGCCATGCCGGCAACAGTGAGGGAAGAGTCGATGCCACCTGAAAGAAATGCCCCCAAGGGCACATCTGATACCAGACGTCTGACCACGGCCTGATCAAAACGTTCTTTTGTTTCAATACAGGCCTGCCTGTAATCCATGTTTCTTTTTGCCGGATTCATTGACCAGAATGGGGCATTGTTAATTATTTTGCCCTTTTCCACTTCCAGGAGATGTCCGGGAGGAAGCCTTCTTATCTCTTCAAACGCACAGAAAGGATGAGGGACGTAGCGAAGACTCAAAAACAGGTCCAGTGCCTCAGGATCAATCTTCCTGTCACATCCGGAAAGTGTAAGAAGTGCCGGGATTTCCGACGCAAAGAAAAAACCAAAGCTGTTTTCAACATAGAATAGAGGTTTTACTCCAAGCCTGTCCCGCACAACAAGCATTCTTTTACTGTTGTGGTCAAGCGCACAGAAGGCGAACATTCCTTTTAGTTTTTCAATGCCTGCCTTGCCATATATCCTGATGGTATTTGCCAGCACTTCCGTATCTGAGCGCGTGGTGAAAACACATCCCTTTTTTTCAAGCTCATGTT
>JAYEFH010000299.1:0-2082 GCA_034658555.1 Thermodesulfobacteriota bacterium
TGTCAAGTCATTATCTTGTTGTATACATCTTGATGCAAAATAAAACTTCATCAAACCATTGAATATCAGTCACTTGCGGTTAAATCATTTTTGGATTTTATGTTGATCGTAATAAACTTAGGCTAGGAAACTGACATGAAAGACCCCATAGTAGAAGAAGTGCGAAAAGCACGACAGGATCACGCAAAAGAATTCAATCATGACCTTGCAGCAATCTGCAATGACTTAAAAAGAATAGAGAAACAATGTGGACATAGGCTGGTGTCGTTTCCACCAAAGCTGCTAACAAGGCAAATGCAGCCGACCGAAAATAGCCGAGCGGCTGATTAGCGGCATTTCTCGGCGATGGCTTCGTCCATCCAGCACCTTGTTCTGTCGCCTTGCGCCAAATGGGGATAGGGGCGGTCAGCGATGACCGCCCCTATCCCCATTTGAAAAATCAGGGCATTACGTTAATTAGAGATAACACCCAACGGGTTCACCCTGTTGAATCCCCAAAGGGGGCAGCGAAGCTGCATTCAACAGGGTGAAAGTTCGTAAGTCTCATTGCGGATTAGTGGGAAGATTCCGCAGATTCACTGCCATAGACCATCTGTGTTGCTCAGTCAGGTAGGTTGCTTCTCAGAGACTCGTCGCATTTTAGAATAGACTCCACAATCTCTGCAGTAAACCGCCAGTCTTCCATGGTCCCTGCGTCCGGCCTTGGAAGATAAATTTCAAGGCCGACATAGATAAAGTCCTTGCTTGCCCAAACAGCGTGGGGAATTACGGTCAGGCAAACAGGGTATCCTTGAACTCGTATTTTGGTATCCATCTCTTTATTTCCTTCGGTCGGATCATCAATTTTTTCTGAATCCTCAATGATTCTTGTGAGCCGGATGGAGCCAGGTAAGGGACAGTGAATATTAGAATATTTCTTGGATACGGTCTTCAGACAGTCAAGCAGATCGACATGTTTACAAAAAATATCCGCACACGCTCCTGATTCATTGATCCCGCTGTGAAGGTCAATTAACATGTCATATCTTTTTTTTACTTGCTGACGCAACTGGAGATATATTTCCTGATGCTGAGTGGTGTAATAAAAGAGATCATCAAAAACGGGGTTTTTGCCAGACAGGCCTTGCTCAATACGCAGCACTTCAATACCGGACTCCTCCAGTAGTTCCGCCACCCGCTCTCCGAATGTCAGTTCTTCCCGATGGATACCGATTACGATGATTGCTTTTGACATCGTGATGTTACCCTGTCAATGATCCCACCAGTAGTCGATGACATTTGATTTAATGTCATCGGTTCCGGGTTCAAAGGTTCAAGGTTTATTTGATCGGAATTTTTCCTTAGTCAACCCTGAACCCTGAACGTGGAATCTTGAACCGCAATCAACAAGCTATGCCTTTGCAGCAGCAAGGGCTGATGCTGTTTCACGGCCCTCTTGACCCAAATACCTCATAATAAAGAAAATAATGGCAAAAACTAATACCTCAATACCTACCCATGTCAAGGATGAGGCAGGATGCCGGCCAAAAGTGGCCAATTGGTAAAAGAGTGAAGATGCCATGTAGGCAAGGCCGGTAGTCCATGCCCCGGCAAAGACTGTCCACTTAAGGTTTGTCTCCCGATACACGGCGGCAATAGCAGCCGCACAAGGGAAGTAGAGCAGAATAAAGAGGAGATACGCAAAGGCACCGACCTTACCCGCAAAGAGAGTGGCCATAGAGCCAAAGGTACCAAGGCTTACTTCCTGCTCTTCTGCTGCCGCCCCAATGGAGCCCACATCACCCACGGATACGCCCAGTGGATCCAGAAAAGTCCCGGCCAGATCGCCCAGATTGGCGGGAATAGTGGCGAAGGACTCCACGATGCCGCCCCAGAAGTCAAATGCCTCTTCCTCCTCTTCACCGCCGGCGGCACTGGCATCAATCTGGGAATAGAGGGAATTCAGCGTCCCGACCACTGCTTCCTTGGCAAAGAGACCGGTGAATATACCGACAGTAGCCGGCCAGTTGTCATCTACGATCCCCATTGGTCTGAAGATAGGGGTAATGCTTTTACCTATGTTCGCCAGTACGGAATTTTTAG
>JAYEFH010000300.1:0-2082 GCA_034658555.1 Thermodesulfobacteriota bacterium
AGCCCTATATGCAGAGATTACAGGGGAAGCGGGCCGGCTTTTTGACCAACCGTAAGAAAGAGCTTGATACTGTGCACGCAGCTTTTATAGCGGATGATTTTGCCAGTGAAAAGCCGCTCTCCGGCGAATTCCTGCTGGGTTATCACTGCCAGAAACAATACTGGAGAAATACAAAGTCAGACAATAATGAAAACTAATAAAGGAGATAGATTGTGAGCCTGGAAAATAAAATCGATTTTGCCATTATCTTCAGTGTTAAAAATGCTAATCCAAACGGCGATCCACTAAACGGCAATCGGCCCCGCATAGATTATGACGGTTATGGGGAGGTCTCCGATGTTTGCCTGAAAAGAAAAATTAGAGATCGTTTGCAGGAAGGCGGACATGCCATTTTTGTTCAGTCTGATGAAAAGAAAATTGACGGCATGTTTAGTTTAAAGAACCGGGCAGAGTCAGATGAATATGGACTTGGCAAAGATGCCTTTAACCGGAAGAAAATCAGTCCGGAAAAAACGTCCGAACTTGCCTGTAAAAAATGGCTGGACGTTCGCACCTTCGGCCAGCTCTTTGCCTTTAAAAATGAAGCAAAAGACGGGGTTTCAATTCCCATCCGCGGCCCGGTTTCCATTCAATCGGCGTTCAGTGTTGAGCCTGTCAGTATCACCAGTATGCAAATAACCAAGAGTGTCAGTGGAGAGGGGGACGGAACCAAGAAGAGTTCTGATACCATGGGGATGAAACACCGGGTGGATCATGCCATCTATGTCACATTTGGCAGTATGAACCCGCAATTATCAGAGCGGACCGGGTTTAACAATGATGACGCCGAAACCATCAAAGCAGTATTGCCGAAATTGTTTGAAGGGGATGCCTCATCGGCACGCCCCGAAGGAAGCATGGCGGTTGAGAAAGTTATCTGGTGGCAACACAATAGCAAATCTGGTCAATATTCTTCAGCCAAAGTACACAGAACATTGTCAGTAAACCCGAATGGCAGTTTTGAGCTTAACAACCTGGACGGATTGGAACCGGAGCTTATTGATGGTTTTTGATGTTTTTCATCATCTAATGCCTACTGAGGTGATGAGGGATTTAACATGGAAACGAATTTGGTAGTTTTTAAAAGCAAAGAAACCTGGCAGACATTGTGTAAGAACGATCAGTCCATCCCCTGGCCTATGGCTGAACAGAAAAACCATAAGCGGTTGAAGGAAAAAAGTAGCAACGTGAAGCAATAATAATGACTCGCAAGACACAAAAAATCGAAAATATGAATTCCGATCTTGGCAAAATTATCTTGTATCAGTCTGAGGACGGTCAGGCCGCACTGGATGTCCATCTCAAGGATGAAACCGTCTGGTTGACCTTAAACCAGATGGCGGAGTTATTAGATAGGGACAAATCCGTTATTTCCCGTCATCTTGGGAATATTTTCCAGACCGGTGAGTTGGCAAGAGAGTCAGTTGTTGCAAAAAATGCAACAACTGCCTCGGACGGTAAGACATACCAGGTCGATTACTATAACCTGGATGCCATTATTTCCGTGGGCTACAGGGTGAATTCCAAACGCGGCACCAAGTTTCGCATTTGGGCTACCACCATTCTAAAAGACCATCTGGTGCGTGGTTATTCGCTTAATCAGCGCAGACTGGCCGAGAAAGGCGTGGAAGAGGTGCGGCAAATTTTGAATCTGCTTGCAGGCACCCTGGAAAGTCATAACCTTGTCAGCGATGAAGGACTGGCAGTCTTAGAAGTTGTCAACCGCTATGCAAGGACCTGGCGGCTTCTTCTGCAATATGACGAAAACAATCTGCCTGCTCCGGAGACAAAACACGTTGCCAAGTCCAGCCTGAAGATTGATAAGGTCCGTCAGGCCATTGCCGCCTTGAAAAAAGAAATAATAGTCAGGAAAGAGGCGAGTGAATTTTTTGGCCAGGAGCGTGGTAATGCTCTTGCCGGAATTATCGGAGCAGTGCAGCAAACATTCGGCGGTAAGGATCTTTATCCAAGTGTTGAGGAAAAGGCGGCCCATCTCCTCTACTTCGTGATCAAGGATCATCCTTTCACGGATGGTAACAAGAG
>JAYEFH010000301.1:0-9242 GCA_034658555.1 Thermodesulfobacteriota bacterium
ATTGTCTGAGGGCTGAGAGTAGCTGAAAGATGAAATTGATTTTTGCAGTACTGGGAACTCAAGTTTTATAAGCTGTGATTCTCCCTGATTTGATAATTCCCCTTGCATCAATGGCTGAAGCTTTGTCCATGGCCAGATCTTGAGTTTCTTTAATTTGAAAGTTTTCAGCTTTTTAAGTCCTTTCTTGGCCCACCAGGGGGCGGTCCCGGCAAATGCTATATCTTCTGGAGCAAGCGCCACTTGATTTTGGTCCCATTGGGTAACTACAAGTTCATGCCATGGGCAGGAAACGCTGCTTGATGGTGTTTTTTCAACAGATGGCTCGTAATCGCCGGCTAATGCCTTTTCCAATATTCCCTTTTGTTTTTCAAGCCTGCTTTTAATATTTTGCTGAAAATTATGTAGCTTTTCCATCCCCTGAGTTCGGGCAAGGAGTTTTTCAACTGGTAAAATATAACCAATACAGTCATCAAGGACTTTGATATGGGATTTGACTGCATCTACGAGCGCCGGGTGTTCAGGAAATTCCGGCTCAGGAGGCCATGCCTTTTCTTGTATGTCCGCCTCTAAAACAGAATCTGTGACCTGTTCCTGTTGATCGGGAGATTTTTCTTTTAGGGCAATCTCGGGGGCATCTTGATGCCTTGGCTCAGGATCATCAATGTCCTCAACAAGTTGTTCTGAAACCGCCTCCCCGGACACTTTGTGAGCAACCTCAGGCACTGCTGTGTCTATGGCTGATTCAAGCTCCTTCTTGGCGGATCTCAAGAGTTCCTCTTTAGCCTTTGGGTCCTGTTCCTCATTCCAAACAAAGTTTTTTAAGGTGTCAAGGCCTTTCTGCAGGGCTTCGGGGCCGGAAGTGGGCATTTTTTCAGGATGGTCCGACATCCCTTCAAGTATCCTTATCATAAGAAGGAACGGTTCGTGGAGATTTTTGTCTGCCTCTATCTTTGGATTTTCCCGGATTGTCTCTATCAGGTTTTTGGCTGATACTACTTGTGTCTGAGTGACCTCCCACTCCAGGGTCAACAACAGTTGATTGAGTCGGCTGAACTGTTGTTTCAGATTGACAGCCTCAGACTCTTTCTCTTCAAGCTCCAGCCCTGAATCTAATTCCAATATCTTTTCGTCACTGGTAATTTCTATCTGTTCAGGAGGAGTTTTCAGCTCTATGTTATCTGAGAGCTTGATTTCTTCCGGATGCTTTTTTTCCTGGTCTACAACCTGCAATGACAGTCCTTGATCTGTTTTGTCTTGCGACAAATCCTTCACTTCACTAGTTAAGGGGTCTATTTCTATCTGTCGTGTTGCACTAAATAGTTCGTCAATAGTAATATCTACATTTTTAGTAAAGTCTTCGGGATCAGGGATCGTTTTTGTCTGATCCATGCCTGCTCTCCTTGAGTATTTTTAATTTCAACTAAGTTGGATGATTAGCTGTCTTGTCAGTGTGAACGGTTACGATTAAACTAATAGCTAAAGGCTAACCACTCGATTTAGTTAAAAGGTGTTTTGTTGCCACATATTGAACGGTCCTTTTGCTTATTTCTTTCAGGGTTTCAAAGACCCCTATGCCTTTAGTAGCCGTTGCTTCAAAAATTTTTGTATTAAGTTCTCTGTTCAGATCTGTTTCAAGCTCTTCTCTAGTCAATGTGGGTATGGGTGTCGGCACCATGTCACATTTGTTAAATTGAAGAACAATCGGGACTTTTCCCGAAGTTAGATTGTGCTCAAGGAGATTGTGGCGCAGATCCTGGAGACTCTCTATGTTTTTTTCATGACGTACCTTAAGATAGTCGGCAACAAAGACCATACCATCTACACCCCTAAGAACCAGTTTCCTGGTTGCTTTATAAATTGTCTGACCAGGTACGGTGTAAAGCTGGATTCTTATATCAAAACCATTTATTTTCCCCAGATTTAGAGGAAGGAGGTCAAAAAAAAGCGTCCTTTCTCCTTTTGTCTCAATGGTCAACATTTTGCCACGGGCTTTATTATTCATGGCATTATATATGTAGAGCAAATTCGTAGTCTTTCCGCATCGTCCTGGACCGTAGTAGACTATCTTGCAGTGTATTTCCTTTTTGCTGAGATTTATTAGTGCCATTGTTAATTATTTTTGACCAAATGTCTTTTCTATAGATTTTGCTAATTGTGTTACTCTCAGCCTGATCAAGCCCAGAGAAACATTGTCACCAAAAATTGTTACCAGGATCAAATCAGTGCCTATTCGCGCAACGTGTATGCTGTCTTTTTTCCCTTTATGAAACAGGAGTGCAAAATCGTCTTCTCCTATCAGTTTTGCAATCTGGGAAGTGGCGCCAAAGTTAGCTGCCGCCAGCGCAGCAAGAGATGTAGTATCCAGGTTGTCGGTTTTGTGTCCGCAAGCAACTACTATATTGCCTGCTTCATCAATCAAGAGCACAGCATTAACGCCCGCTTTAATAAGGGTGTTTTCTATCTGTATTCTGGTTTCTTCCAGGACTGATGTGGTCAGCACTAAATCAGGCAAGGCTTAAATTCCCCAAAAAGAAAAGGTCATTCTGTGTCAAAGACGCATAAATTTTCAACTGAGACTCCTGAATTTAAGTCTCTAAAACATTTATCGACCAGATCGTTTAATATATTAAGGATTTCTAATGAAAAACAAATGTTCAGGAATATTTGGTGAATCCGAACCCATAAACGGTTACGATTCCAGGGAGAGCCGGGGGATACTATGAATCAGTTTGATCAGGAAATTTGGCAAAATTTTGTTGTTGAAGTCGAAGGTCGATTCTGACGCACTCGAAGCAATTCCCGGTCATGATTCGGGATTATCGGATCGACAGGCCCGGAATACAATAAAGGCTTCGGAAGGAGCAATTACTCCTTTGTTCTTAAAAGAGGTGTCCGAGCCTCTGTCCAATGTGCCTGACTTGGCCTGAGGAGAAATGGTTGTCCGCCAGTCAGGATGCAATAAAAAGCCTAAGGGCCTGTGCAAAATACATGGATTACGGTGAAGTGGCGGCAGTTCTTGACGAGTGGGAAGAAAGACTGGTCGAGGCCCTTTCAACAAACTACGGCGGCAACAGTTTTGATCCTGGTCCACTGAGACAGATATGGTTGAGACTGGTAGATCTGCTTCCAGAGCTTGTTGGTGATGATAAGATGACCGAACCAGAAAAATCCTGAGGCTTATGCAAAACTCTGTCTTTGGTCCGAACTTACCTCGGACTCGCTCCTCAACAAATTGAAACGGTTCGTGCCGCTGCCTTGCTCCATGACATTGGAAAAATCGATATCGGCCGGGAAATTCTTTACAAGGCAGCTCAATTGACCGAGGAAGAGCGTGAAACAATGAAAAAATATGTGGAACTGGGTGCTGATATTCTGGATTTAGCAGAAACTCCCTTGGGGAAAATATTCCTATAGAGGCTAAAGTCCTCTCCGTGGCGGATGTATATGATGCACTGGTAAGCGATCGTCCTTATCGCAAGGCAATATCTCCATTTGAAGCCAAGGAAATCATCGGGAAAGGATTTTGATCCCAGAGTCGTCGATGCTTTCATCAGAACTTTCAAAAATGGAGAAATGGAAATTCCAGACCTGATAATTTAGTGTTTTTCCGGCACCATGTGTTAAGACAACATCAAGAGCTCTTTCACCTTCCCTGCAAGGCTTTCGGCATCAAGGCCCTGAACACGATACAGGTCATCCGGCTTGCCTGAAGAACCATAGTGTGTCACTCCCAGAGTGAGGAGCTGCTGGTGTGCGCCTGCCGCTACAAGTACCTGCGCCGCCATAGCCCCCAGGCCTGTGTGGACCACATGGTCTTCAACCGTTATGAGGGGGCCTTTCTTGGCTGCCTCAAGTATTGATTCTTTGTCTATGGGTTTGAGTGAGGCCATATTGAGCACACCTGTTGATAGGTCCTCTGAGTCAAGAATTGACCATGCTTCGAGAACATGGGATGTGGCTGAGCCATAGGTGAGAAAAGTAGCTTTATCCCCCTGTCTCAACCAGTCTGCCTGCCCAGGACGAAACACATAGTCCGCATCGAAAAACGGTTTTCCATCCTCTGTGGTAATAATTGACAACTTGGATCTTCCCATACCCACAAAGACATTGCCATGATTGGTGGCCAGATAACGGATTATCCTGTCAGTTTGATTTGGATCTGCCGGCATGAATATGGAAAAGCCAAAGAGGTTGTTGAAAAGTCCTACATAGTCGATACTTTGATGGGTCGGGCCATCTTCTCCCACGTCCAGTCCTACGTGAGTAGACACAATTTTGAGGTGGGTTTCATTGAGATCATTTAAACGGTGCTGGTTGTAAGTCTCTGCTGCGGTAAAGACCCCAAAAGTGCTGAAGAAGGTAACTAATCCCTCTCGGCTCACTGCTCCGGCGCAGGTAGCTGTGTGGTGTTCTTGTATTCCTGTCTCTATGAAGGCAGAGGGGGAAACATTGTGAAACCCCTGCATTTTTACTGATCCTTCCAGATCACAGCTAAATCCTATAATTTTTGGGGCGGAATCCTGAATATTGTTCCTTTGGGCCAGGTCCTTTAATGCTGCGCCGTATGCAGAGCGGCAGTCTGTTTTGGTCCCAACGCCGTAAACAATGGGTTCTCCGGGGTCAATAGATGGGAAATCTGCTTCTGGTATTTTGCCGGGTCCCTTTATTCTGTGTTTAGTCCTGTTTTTTGACCACAGCTCAAGCAGATCCTGATCTTGTCCCAGTTCTCTCAAAGCCGCCTCGGCATCATCTTTTGGCAGCGGAGACCCATGATACTTTGCCTTGTCTTCCATAAAAGAGATGCCTTTTCCCATGACGGTACGCATGACCATAACCGTGGGGCGATTGGGCACAAGGCCGTCATGTACCCATGCCCTTTTCAGGGCCTGGAATATGATCTGGAAATCATGGCCGTCCGGTACATATAATACATTCCAGCCTGCGGCAGCATATTCATCCCTTACATGGACAGGCATGACATCTTCAGTGGAACCTCCAATCTGGAGGTGATTTCTGTCGACTACACCGATCAGGTTTCCCTGCCCAAATTTTGTTGCAAAACGTCTGGCTTCAGCTATCTGTCCCTTCTGCTGTTCTCCGTCACCCATGAGGACGATTGTTTTGCCCGGCCGACCAAAGAAATTTTGGGCAAGACATATGCCTGTACCTACTGAAAGTCCCTGGCCAAGATTTCCAGTATTCCATTCAATTCCCGGCATAGTTTGTTCTACGTGGCCGGAACAGGGTGAACCGGCACGACGAAACTC
This sequence comes from Thermodesulfobacteriota bacterium, assembly GCA_034658555.1. Taxonomy (GTDB): domain Bacteria; phylum Desulfobacterota; class Dissulfuribacteria; order Dissulfuribacterales; family UBA3076; genus UBA3076. The sequence continues at coordinate 5,268 of JAYEFH010000301.1, forward strand.
GGTAAGGAAATCTTCCTCTGAGAAATAACCAAATTCAGCGAGTACGCTGTATACGCACGGAGAGACATGCCCGATGCTCACGACTACGCGGTCACGATCCGGCCAAAGGGGTTCTGTCGGACGATGTTTGATTATGCTGTAAAGGACAAGCAGGGTGTGCAGGGAAGAAAGAGAGCCACCCGGATGACCGCTTTTTGCAAGGGTAGTGGAAAGGATAATGCGCGTAACACATCTGTTCCACATGGTCTGTAGCTCAGAAATCTGTTCCTGCGTAAGTTCGTTTTGTTTTTCTATATCTATGTGAAACATAGGCATCTTTTACCTGAATTGAGCTATTATCTCAATAGATCTATTTCTTATCTTTTTTGCCCTTGGATTTTACCTTGTTATCGTAGGCTTTTATGACCTCGTCAGTGATATCTACTTCAGAGGCATTAAAATACATACCGGGCATATTTTTTTCCAAAATGAGTGTGTATCCACCTCCCTCACCAATACGGGTCACAACCTTTTCAAGTCCTTTAAGTACCGGCTCCATACTTTTGGATTCCGCCTGACGCATTTCAAACTGGGCGTCGTCGCTTTGATCTTTAAAATTCCGAATGGCTTTCTTGTATTCGCGTTCTTTTTCTGCCTTGGCATCCTCATTCATCAAAGGGGCTTTTTTCCCAAGGTCTTCTTTAAAGGCCTTTAACTCATCTTGTTTAGCCTTGAGTTTTTTCTGTAGGCTTTCAAATTTTTTATTGAGTTTTTCCATGGCCTTTTGGCCGGCTACGGATTTTCGTACCACTTTTTGCATATTGATAACAGCTATCTTTACCTGTACGGTTTCTTCAGCGGTTACACTACAGCACAGGACCGCAGTCCACAGAAAAAACAGCAGCACAGGTATTAAGCTTAGGCGACCTTTCATAAGGCAATCACTACCTCCTGAGCCTTTTCATAATTCCTATGTCCTGTCATATGGCTCTGTTTACAAAACAATGACCACGGCATTACAATGCAACGCGTGGCCATAGTTTACTTGGATGATCAAAATCTTTCAGACTACTTTATGGCAACAAAGTCATCTCTACGATTTTTTGCCCATGCGTCCTCGTTTTGCTCCGAATCCAGAGGCCGTTCCTCACCAAAGCTAACAGTTCCTAAACGATCCGGGTTTACTCCCAGATTGACAAGATATGCCTGAGCGCCTTTTGCCCTTTTTTCCCCAAGGGCCAGGTTATACTCATTAGTGCCGCGCTCATCACAGTTACCCTGGATCTCGATCATGACTTCAGGATGATCAAGGAGGAACAGAGCATTCTCTTCCATTAGGGATTTCATGTCGTCACGGATGGTGAAACGGTCAAAATCAAAGTATACGGGATGCATGGGGGCGCTGGTTCTGCCCTCAGAGACAGTTTCTCCAAAGTCGGCAGCAGTGCCCATAGCTTCGCCTGGAATTTCCGTCTCACCCATAGCAACTTCAGCAATACCGGACATTCCTTCAGGCCCTATACCCGATTCCCCGATTTGCTCAGTGGCAAGTACTTCTTCTCCGCCTCTTACTGGTTTTTTGCCACATCCGGCAAAAAGTCCCAAACTTAATATCGAAATCAGTGCCAGCAAACAAATTTTTACTCCCCTATTTCCCCAATACATAAACAGCCTCCCCCAAAATAGTTTTCTGTCGCACCATGCAACTACAATTGAATCACACCTGGAATCCACAGATTATGCTTCACTTTAGCAGAGGATAAACAAAATTCAACCCGTTTTATTTACCAATACTAATAATTGAGGAATTGCGAATTGAGAAATTAAGGGAAATAGGCCAACTTGGTGCCACTGATATATGATTTTATACCGTTTACGATTCCCGCGGCCACGCGGTCCAGATAGCGGTCACTTTTTAGGCGCTTCTCCTCTTTCCTGTTACTGATAAACGATACTTCAACAAGAACAGAAGGCATTCTGGCACCTATCAGGACAAAGAATGGGGCCTGTTTGACTCCTTTGTTCTTTACATTGCCATATTTTTTTCTGAGATTTTTTACAACTTCTTTCTGCACATAACCTGCCAGGCGCGAGGACTCATCGACCTTGGTATTTTTCATTATGTCGTTAAGAATATTCTTGAGATCCCCTATGCTTTTAGTGGATGTAGCATTTTCTCTGGCTGCCACCTTCATGGCCTCTTTATCCAGGGCAAAGTTTAAAAAGTAGGTCTCAACTCCACTAGCTCTCCTGTTGGGAGTTGCATTTGCGTGAATAGACACAAAGATGTCGGCTTTTTTGGCATTTGCAATGGCAGTCCTTTGTGTAAGTGGCAGGAACCGATCTTTCTTTCTGGTCATGATAACCTGGCAGCCCAGGTCTTTTTTAAGCCGTGAAGCTACTTTTTTCGAAATTTTGAGCACAACGTCTTTTTCCCTCAGGCCGGTAGGCCCGATAGCCCCCGGGTCCTTTCCGCCATGGCCGGCATCTATCACCACTCGTTTTACGCAGAGGCCCAACTGTTGCGGGAGAGAAAGGTCATCACCTTTTAATCGGCCCCTGGTCTTTTTATATGTTTTTGAGAAATAATTCTCTCCAAAGGCGTCCACCACCACCCTGAAGGGGTCCTCAAGGTAAAACATTTTGGTCTTATGGGTCTTCCTGAGATCAAGTACCACCCGAACTGTATTACGGTTGAACTGAGCTACTCGTACTCCTTTGAGCAGCCCGTCCTGTATAGAGATGTTATTTTTGAGGTTTTTCCCTATACGGGCCGGCTTGAGGTCTAAATAAACACGTTCCGGAAGATGCCTGGCCTTATTAGCAGGAAGATATCCTTTTTTAAAGGATACATGGCCTGCCATGTCAATTACTACCCTGGTGTAGTCTGAAGCGGACCAGTACCTCACCTCCCGCACAACGGCGGATTTTGCACCTGGAGCAATCCTCGGGCTGGAGAAGCCGGCGGGTCCTTTTTCCTTCTCATAATATGTTGTTTGCTTTAAAGATTTTGTTTTCTGTCGTTGCTTAGGACCTAATGTCTTCAGCTTGTTTCCGGCAATCCGGGCCTTGTCTCTTTTGGGGTATTCCTTAACTATCTTTTCCCAGGCATCTCGGGCTCTTTCGGTATTTCCAGTACGCTTATAAAGCTCGCCAAGGGCGTAGAGGGCGTTATCTGCCAGGCGGTTTTTGGGGAATCTTTCCACCAGAACCTGATATCGCTCAATGGCTTCCCTGATGTCCTTCCCTGCTCCTGAATATCCATATAATTCACTGTAGCAACGGGCCATCATGAATAGGGCCTTTGGGGCAACCTTCTTGTCATTGGGATAGGTAAGATAGACTTTTCTGAACTTCCTGATTACACGGACCCATGCTGTCCTGTTAGTGCGGAGCCGGGAATTCCCGGCAAGACGATCGTATTCGGACTTAGCAAGACGATAGGTGTATTCAGCCTTGCCGGACCTTGCGTGGGCAGAGTCCGTGGCAATCAGCAAGAATGTCCCTGACAGGAAAACAGTGATAAACAGGGATAAAAAAAACCGTAACCGGACGCAGTTATGCTTAGATAATAACAGGCTCATGGTTGTAAGAATCCATGCTCTTTTGTGTTTATCTGCGGTTTCATGTTGTCTTTTTACTTCTTTTCTGCCATGGATTTGAGTTCTGTTAAATAGTTAATGGCTTCAAGAGGTGTCATATTATTAATATCGGCGGAGAGTACCTTGTCTCTGAGTTCAGCCCCCGGATCAATTACAAGTGGCAGTGGCATCTGGGCCGGATGCTGCTGCTCAGGCCTCTTTTTCCGTACAGGACTGGCAGGAATTTCCTTTTTGTCCCTGGATGTCTTCTTTTCAATACTTTTCAGGATCTCCTTGGCCTTTTTGATTACTGACTCAGGCACACCGGCCAGGGCGGCAACCTGGATTCCGTAACTGCGACTGGTGAACCCATCCACCAGCCGTCGCAAAAAGACTATCTGATCCTCCCACTCTT
>JAYEFH010000302.1:0-2076 GCA_034658555.1 Thermodesulfobacteriota bacterium
ATCTAATTTCAGCCCATACTTGAAGACGATTTCTGCATCCTCCAGTCTCTCTGCATTATGATAGACCATTCCGAGCCTGAGGGCCGCAATGACGGACTTCCGATTATTCTCCATCTCTTTTTCAAGGTCCTTAATTAATTGATTTTGCCGGGTGGAATTATCTCGATCCGGACGGGTCATAAACGCCTCCTTATATTTAAACATACAAATAATTTTTCTGACATAAATTAATAATTATAACATACTATTGCCATCAAAGCATCCTCAGAGATTTGAAAAATGAACGCCCAGCTTGTTTGTCCAATCCATCAGTTCTGTGATAAGTTGCCGCTTGCGGTAGCAGAGCCAAGAAGGGTATTATGATATGGGAAAAACCTTCTTTTTGAGAAAACATTATGGAAAAAAGCTGCCTTATAGTTGATACCGGACTGCGTTGCTTAGTATGTGGCGGTCCGGTCCGCATAGAAGGCAAGTGATATAATGCCCGAGTGGTCTGCAAGTCTTGTGGACAGGAATTCCCAGCCAGGCTTTACAGGGATGATATTGAAGAAATGAAAGAAAAAATGATCTCTAAGTTATACAAAGAAATTCCCTCCTAATAGAAACCCTTTAACTCCAAAAAAAAAGCCCGCCATATATGGCGGGCTTTTAGATTCAGTCTATGTCTGCTCTGTTTTATGTTGACGCTTGTTCTTCTCTGACCGAAATTGCAACCTTGTGAAGCACAGTAAGTATCAAGGCCCCGATCGCCCATATGGCCAAGGTAATGGAAATCTCCGGGAAGGTGGCCGAGTACTCTATAATCCTGTGAAAAGGATTAGGTATAAATCCACCAATTACAAGTGCCACACCCTTATCGATCCAGCAGGCAAGAAAAATCGACGCGCAGGCAAAGGCCAATATGCCGTGGTGCCTGCGGGCAGCAGGAATGAGCAACAGAATCACTCCAATAAAGGCAAATGGAGCCGCTGTCCACATCCAGGCAACAATCTTGCCATGACCATGCAGACCAACAAACAGGTATTGAAGCGGATGCATATGTCCTGGGATATTGCTGTAAAAGGCTGTGAATATCTCCATGCCCACCAGAAACAGATTTACGATCATGGCGTAACATATGGTTTTAGCGATTGTCTGCAAGGCATCTCTTCCCGGATCGAACTTGCTGACCCTGCTTATTATAAGGAGCACCAATACCAGCAATGCCGGACCGGATGCAAAGGCCGATGCAAGAAATCTGGGAGCCATTACGGCTGTAAGCCACAGATGCCTTCCAGGAAGACCGGCGTACAGAAACGCCGTCACTGTGTGGATGCTGACTGCCCAAGGTATGGAAAGATAAATAAAGGGCTTTACCCACCCCGGATGCGGCCTATGTTTCGCGTCGGCCAACAGGCAATTATACCCGACTATTACATTTATCACCAGATACCCGCACAACACGATCATGTCATAGAAAAGTATGGAGTTGGGCGTGGGATGGAGCAACACATTGAGCATCCTCTGTGGCTGTCCTACATCCACCACGATAAAGAGCATACACATGGTCACTGCTGCAATGGCCAGGAATTCACCAAAGACTACCAGCTTTCCATATTTTTTATAGTCGTGAAGATACAACGGTATGACTATCATCACAGCGGATGCGGCTACTCCGACCAGGTATGTGAACTGGGCGATATAGACACCCCAGGAGATATCCCTGCCCATTCCGGTAATTCCCAAACCTTTATGGAGCTGGTAAAACCAACACCCCATACCGACACCAATGATGCCCAGCAGGAAAACTAACCACATATAGTATCTAGGTTCACCCTTTAAAGCCTTCTCTATCATGGCATCCTCACACTAAGTAAAAGACTGACGGCTTTGTGCCGAGCTCTAACTTACGCCTCATGGAACTTCGCTTGCGCAAAATCTGCCGCACATTGGAATCAGGGTCTGCCAGGTCCCCAAAGGCCAAGGCCTCCGGCGCAGCCTCAACGCATGCAGGCAACTTATCCTGTGCAAGCCTTTCCACGCAGAAATTACATTTTTCCACCACACCCCTCATCCGGGTAGGAAATTCCATATTAT
>JAYEFH010000303.1:0-2068 GCA_034658555.1 Thermodesulfobacteriota bacterium
TCCTTTCCAGGGCTCATCTCAGGAAGGGTTTCCATGTCCTTAAACTTGTTGAATTTAACCAGCATCACAGGGCTTTTATATTTCTTTAATAGCTTGTTGGTATTATGCCACTCTTTAAAGCCTTTCCTTTCTTTGAGGTATCGATTTTCTTTTGATTTTACAATTAAAGCTACCTTTTCCTCACTATTAACCCTCCAGGGCTGAGGGGACAGCAGGTAGTTTAACAGGATTGTTTCAGGGACTATTTCTTTTACACTATAAGGCGTGCCTTGATTGTCCTTGAGGTTGGTTATCATGCAGAGGATGGTGACTTTTTCGGCAAAGTGCTCGATCCATTCTTTATCCTCCATATGTTCTTTTATCCAGTTGTACCAGTTGAGGTTACATCTGTCCGGGTGGATTTTTATGGCGGAGGATATGATTTCTTCGGGTGTAATAACATCCTCGTATTACTCAAGTTCTTCATCAGAGTTATACTCGATTGTCTGTTATTTTTAGTTTATGGATTTAGGAATTAAATATCAAGGTAAAATCGCAACGATAGTCGACGTGCATTTATCAAAAAAGCTTTGTGAAACAAGGAAATTCCCAACATATTGTATCAGTTCGATTTAGCTGAAAACTGATGCTCTCTGCTTTCATGTAAAAAATTGAAACGCTTAAATATTTGTGATATGCAAATACAATCTACAAGAAAATTGTTTGATTCCTAAGTGGCACTCATGGCAAGGTATCAAATATCCGACTTCTTCTTAGTGGACAGCATATCTATATTAAATTGTTAACTATACAATAAGGTGCACACGTAGTGCGCGATTTCGTTCCATGATATTGAGCGTTTTTCCCACTAATCAGCGTTAGCTGGTAACAAGGAATTGAAGCTGGTGGCGATTTTTGAAAAACTTGAAGCTTGACATTGGATAAGAAAATGCATACTATAAGTAGCAAATTCATACTGTAGGAGAGTTCATGTCTGTAACCAGCGACACTGCGACAGCACCTCGTTACACAGTAGTCCCGGAAGAAAAAGCGGGTGGCGCAACTTATACGCCTAATATTCTTGCCGATTTTGTTGCCCGTCAAATTGTCAAGATACTCGTCGAACTTCCTGTAGGTCGCCCACTCCGGGTTCTGGACCCAGCAATTGGGGATGGTGAACTTCTTATCAGCCTCTTACAGCAAATTGCTAAACATCCGGGTCTTGACATAAAAGTCTATGGTTTCGAAACGGACCAAAATGCCCTAAATATTGCCACAAGACGATTAAGGCAATGTTTCCCTACCGTTGAGGTTAATTTTAAATCAGAGAGTTTTCTCGAATTTGTGCTGGAACATTTCAGCATAGACGGCAATCTTTCACTTTTCGGTCCGCCCGTTCCAGCAACCTATGACCTCATTATTGCCAACCCTCCTTACGTACGTACCCAGATCATGGGTGCCATGAAAGCGAAACTTCTTGCGAAGCAGTTCGGCCTGTCCGGTCGCATAGACCTCTACTATGCTTTCATTCTCGCCATGTCCCAAGTGCTCAGACCCAAAGGCATTGCTGGAATTATCGTTTCCAACCGTTTCATGACAACAAAATCTGGGGCTTCAGTCCGGAAGGCCCTTTTCCAGCGTTTCAACATTCGGCACGCTTGGGATTTAGGCGATACAAAGTTGTTTAATGCCGCCGTTCTGCCTGCTGTTTTGCTTGTTGAGGGCAAGAACGGAAACAAGATAGAAACCCCTGAGTTCACATCGATCTACCAGACCTCCGAACCAGCAAGTGATATTGCTACTAACCCTATCACCGCACTTGAAGGGGAAGGTGTTATCCAGACTGAGGATGGGAGGCATTTTAATGTCAAACATGGCAAGTTAGACACCAGCAATACGCCCGATGGTGTGTGGCGCATTGCGACGAAAAACGTTGATGCTTGGTTAGCGAAGGTGGAAGCCCATAGATGGGGCACCTTCCGCGACATCGGCAAAATTCGCGTTGGAGTCAAAACTTGCGCCGATAAGGTTTTTATTAGGAACGACTGGATGGACATGCCCGAGGCTGCCCGTCCTGAGCTACTTAAGC
>JAYEFH010000304.1:0-2057 GCA_034658555.1 Thermodesulfobacteriota bacterium
CTCGATACTGTTTGCGTTTCAGACCGGGTCAGGTCCAGCCGACCCCGGAGGGATTTAAGATCAATAAACTGTAAAAATTCCTGAGCTGCTCCGGAAATTGTGTCTATGAGCTCCTTCTGTGCCGCGGCTATTTCCCTGACGTCATATTTTCTCTCCCTCATAGCAACGGCGGCAGCCTGAATTATATCCCGTTTTGTGGGGTATTTATCAATACTTAATATCTTGTAAGGATTCATGAATTTACCTTCAGTCACACTGTTTGGCTCTTATTATAAATTTTGTCCAGAATGGGATGGGATTCATCCACGTCGGAGCACCATTTGTATAATTCCTTCAGGAAAAAGGCCTTTTCCGTATTGTCCATATCATGTCCATCGAGTTCCTCCAGATTACGTTCCATAAATTCGAAAAACAAGTCCCTTACCTCCTCATTCTCGGACGTTGCGGCTATCCTGCATGCCTTGCCCATCTTGTATCTGTTTAGCGCATGGTTGAGTTTTTCAATTTCAACATTTACTTTAACGTGACCCAGCAGACCACGGGCAAACTCGTTTTCAGGATTGAGTTTAAGGGCTTTTCTTATAGTAGTATTCAAAACCTTGGAGTTCATCTGACGCATGTTGAACATCATTATAGCCCGCCTGCTCATCACCAGTGACAAGGCATCCTTGATTCCCTTTGTTGGTCTCCTTGAGTATAATTCACCCAGGACATCCTCATACAGACGCAGTTTATCCGGTTCATGAGAGTCAATGGCCTTGTCAATTAATTCTTGTTCGTACTTTGACGTCTTGTTGAACAGGTTGACCGTTGTCTCAATATACGGTCTTGGCAGGCCCTCCCCTTCTTCCAGACAATGCAGTCCGCAGGCAAACTGCACTATCTCCACACAGTAGTCCACGAATTCGGATTCTCCCGCATCATACGATCCGGCCACCGGCAGACCGGCAAGGGCCTTGTCGTATTGCCGGTTCTCAAGATAAAACAGGCTCGGCCCTGCAGATGAATAGTAACCACCGGTCAGCAGGTAATGTTCCAAATCAGTAAAAAAGTCCCTGTTGTCCCGAATTAATTGAATTATCTGTCCGGATTTCCCGAATCTCACAGCAAACTGTGGAGAGCAAATCAGACAGGAAAGGGCTTCCCTGTCCCCGATAAGGGCTTGGATATCCTCCACCAGCTTTTTCTCCACATTCCAGCAGGCCAAAGCCGCTTTTGAAGACTTGTCTCCAACATCTGCGTACTTTTTTAACAGGTCCTCTGCTTTCCGGATGAGAGCCCGGCGTACATTGTCCATCTCTTCCGGCCTTGCGGAAAACTTCCCTGATATCTCAGGATTGTACACTGTGGTAAGCCAAAACATAATAAGATCAGACAGGTGCTCCCCTGATGTCTCGGCAAGTTTGAAGAAGGTCTTTGCATACAGAGTCAGCAAATCCGCTTCCATCTCCGCAGGAAATGGAAGGAGCAGTTCCCTGATGGTCTCGTACTGCTCCTCCTTCCAGAGTTGATCAATCCACGCATACTTGCAGTATTCCACAAGATCTCCGATGCTTCCATCCCCGGCAGAATCCACAATAGAGACTCCTTCCTTGTAGATGCCGGCAAAATCCTCGGAATGCTCAAAGCGATCATAGAGGTCCGCTGCCAACATGGATCGCACGGATGCCCTTTGTTTCAGAAATGCACTGTCATCGGATTCAATGGAACCCCAGATATCCAGACATTGGTGGTACTTGCCCACCTTGGCCAGGGCAAAGCCATAATCGTACATGGCTGAGTAGTCTGACAACGTGAGATCTTTAAATACTGAGACCGCATCGTCGTATCTTCCGGCCCTGACGAGGCAATGGGCCGTTTTGAAGCGGGTGTCTTTCCCTTTCTGTGTGCCGGCATACAAACCAGCAGCCTTCTCATACTCTCCTGATGCCTCAGCCTGTCTTGCGGCCTCAAGGGAATCACGGCCGGACAGATCTCCCTTCAACCGGCCTATTCTCTCACGGATCCAGTCCTCTCCGGAAATTCCATATGCCTGCTCAAAGCACCTGAGGGCCTCC
>JAYEFH010000305.1:0-2048 GCA_034658555.1 Thermodesulfobacteriota bacterium
TTTAACCTTACATGAGGAACGACTGAGAGTCTATACCCACAAATAATTCCTATATATCACAACGTAGGGAACCATCCCCTATTTCTGTATATTTGAGCGGCTTTTCTTCCTGGTCATAAGTCTGTTTCTTCGTTTTTCCCATTCAACGTTCGATGTTCATTTTTTCCTTGCACCCTGAACCCAGAACCTCTCAACCTATAAATCCCTGAACGGTTACCAAAAAATTAAAGTAATTATATATATGTCCGATAAGTATAAATAGATGCAAATGTTGCAAGAAACCATAGGCATTCCGGGAGGGAAGTTATGTTTAACAGGTGGTTTATTTTACTGCTTTTACTGACAATTATGGTTTGCTTTGCTGGTTGCGGCCAAAAAATTAAGGATTCTGTTGCACCACTCAATACCTCTGTTCAATATACAAATAGTGCGGCAAAACAAATCGTTGTATTACCTTTGGCGGATTATACTATGGGAGTCCGGCCGGACGATTCTCTTCGCCGACAGGTCAAGATTTACGAGGCACTGATGTACCGGTTGGCCGAGAAGGGATTTTATGTCCCTCTTAAAGAAGATGTTGTGCAATATCTTGTTGATCTTGGAGTTATCCGGATCGTTGGGCAACCTTCCATTCGTTCCGGCAGCTCTTGTGAATTAATCACGGAAGAATTGGGTAGCGGATGGTCGGAAGCCATGCAGGAAGAAATCCAGAAGCTGGTTGTAATAAATGAGCAACTTGACAAGTCCAAACAACGCTTCGAGCTCACAAGGGTCGGTCTTGACCCCGGCACCATACAACAAATAGGGCGTCGTTTTGGGGCTGATTACATTTTGAGAGGACGTGTTGTTGAATATGAAGTAAGAGATGGAAATACTCTCAATCCAATTCAGGTTGGGATCCTGCCGTTTTTCTTTGACGCAAGTTCCTCGTTATTATTTGGTTTCGCGGAATCTGAACGATACGATCTTTGGCAGGATTTAGCTGTTGGCGCCGGTCTTGGAGCCTTGTTGGGTAGCTGGGCGGAAACTCCTTTCACACCTCCTCACAAAAAGACCTCAATATCAGTTGGTTCTCACCCACATTTTGCCACGGAGTCTGTCAGCCATGAAGGCGGATATAGTGATTATGCCGGATTAAATGCTGCTGTATGGGGTGCTGCCGGGGCATCAGCCGCATATCTGGCATCTAAGGGAGGCCACGTTCCTCAAGCAGTAGTTCAAATAAGTCTTGCCTTGCAAGACGCAAGTGACGGCCGGATTATTTGGGTGAACCGGGTGGAAAAACGGGTTGAGCCTAAAAGTATGTGGGCAGATCCGGCAGTAAGGACTCAAATTGATAGAGCGGTTGAAGAAGCTGCGGGGGCATTAATCGTTAATCTCGCGAATGCCCTGTCTAATAGTCCGGTGGATGATTATGCCGTCGTCTCTAATGTACAGCCAATACCTATTCCTCAAGAAAATGAAAGATCAAAGATCCAAGAGGTCAATAACCCTATTATTAAAGATCAACAGGTACAGGTACCAGAATATCCGGCTACATGGGACTCATAAAAAAGCTTTCGGTTCACAGGCAGCCCCAATTGACTGAGGATCTTAAAAAGGCGAGGGAAGTGGAAATGAAACTTAAATTTCACCATACAGTTTTGGCTTGGAGTCTTATTGCGTTTCTGATAGGCATTTTTCAAATTCCCGCGGCCTTTGCCGCCAATGAAGGGCCTCCTATTGAGATCTCAGTGGCAGGCATGGATCAGCAAAATCCGGACGTAGTGGCCTTGCCTGACAAGGGACTCTGGTTTGTGGTCTGGGAGGATTGGCGTACCGCGGCCGATCCACAGAGTACAAATACAGGCGCTGATGTATGGGGTCGATTTGTAGATGGGGACGGCAGCCTTTGTGGAACCCCGTTTCTGATCTCTGATGATAACAATGACACAAAAGGAGATCCAGGCAATCAGACCTTTCCGAGCGTTGCGTATGATCAAGGTGACGGACGTCTCTTGGTTGCCTGGCAGGATACGCGTGACCCCAAGGTATATGCACGTGCAATC
>JAYEFH010000306.1:0-9045 GCA_034658555.1 Thermodesulfobacteriota bacterium
TGACCCGGCAGGACCCGGGCTTATGATCTGTACCGGACAACTTTCTTCAGGATTCGCCCTTCCTGGTGAGGCCTACATAGTCCTTACGGAAGAAGAGCTGTTAGGCGCACGGGCCGGACGAACCAGGGGCCGGGGAAGAGAAAAAACAACCGTAAGCGATCTGACGTTTGAGGATCTGAAACCCGGTCAACCGATCGTACACAGGGACCATGGTGTAGGACTCTATAAGGGCCTTGTCAGGATAGAGACCGGTGGAGTCCCGGGGGAATTCCTTTTTCTCGAATACCGCGGTGGTGACAAACTCTATCTGCCGGTGGATCGCCTGGGGCTGGTCCAGAAATATATCGGAATAGAAGGTCGCGTTCTCAGGCTTGACCGGCTGGGAAGTTCAAGCTGGCAACTTGCGAAGCAGAAGGTCAAGAAGGACATATATGAAATCGCCCACGAACTGGTTGAACTCTATGCCTCAAGAAAGGTGAGCAAGGGCTTTGCATTTTCACCTCCTGATTCCATGTTCCGGCAGTTTGAAGCCTCCTTTCCCTATGAAGAGACCAGGGACCAGGCTGCCTCAATAGAAGAAGTTCTTTCTGACATGCAGGAACCCAGACCCATGGACCGGCTGCTATGTGGAGACGTGGGCTATGGCAAGACAGAAGTCGCCATGAGGGGCGTATTCAAGGCTGTTGAAGACGGAAAACAGGTGGCCGTTTTGGTACCTACCACTCTCCTGGCAGAACAGCACGAACGGACATTTATACAGCGGTTTCAGAGATATCCTGTTACTGTAGAGGCCCTCAGCAGGCTCAAGACCAGACAAAAGCAGAAAGAGATCCTTGCCGGGATCAGCCAGGGCCAAGTCGATATCATTATAGGCACACACCGGCTGCTGCAGCCGGATGTAAAATTCAAGGACCTCGGACTTCTGATCGTAGATGAGGAACACCGTTTCGGGGTTAAGCACAAGGAACGTCTGAAAAGGCTCAAACAGACTGTTGACTGTCTTACGCTCACAGCAACACCAATCCCAAGGACTCTTCAGCTCTCACTTCTGGGAATCCGGGACCTTTCAACAATCAATACGCCCCCCAGGGACCGCATACCCGTCAAGACCTTCATGGCCGAGTTTGATGACTCGTTAATAAAAGAGGCTATAGAGCGGGAGACCAGCCGCGGCGGCCAGGTGTTTTTTGTTCATAACCGGATAAAGAGTCTTTACAGGTTGGCAGAGCATATCCAGCGCTTAACACCTGATGCCAGGATAGAGGTCATCCATGGACGAATGAAGCCCGACGAACTTGAGGAAATCATGATCCGGTTTGTAAGGGGTGATATTGACTGCCTTATGTGTACCACCATCATAGAATCCGGTATAGATATCCCGTCGGCAAACACCACGATCATAAACCGGGCCGACAAGCTTGGGCTTGCCGACTTGTACCAGCTCAGGGGCAGGGTCGGAAGGGCCGGCGAACAAGCCTATGCCTATCTTCTCGTCCCCCTGATATCCGAGATGGGAAAAGACTCCCTAAAAAGGCTCAAGGCCATTATGGAACTTTCTGTGTTCGGAGGAGGATTCCGCCTTGCGATGCGAGACCTTCAAATTCGAGGGGCAGGGAACATACTTGGAGTCTCCCAGTCAGGTAGTATTGCAGAAGTAGGATATGAACTATACCTTGAATTACTGCAAAAGGCCATAGACGAGTTCAAAGGGCTGCCTCAAAAAGACGAAATAGACCCGGAAGTAAACCTGGGCATACCCGCGTTTATCCCTGAAGAGTATGTCCCGGATGTGGAACAGCGCCTGCTCCTTTACCGGAGAATGGCACGACTGGAAGACAACGAAAAAGACGCGGATTTTTCACTGGAACTTAGAGACCGCTTTGGCCCGATGCCGGAAGAAGTTGCGTCCCTACTTAAGGTAATGGGGATAAAGCGCACGTTGAGGCTGCTGAATGTAATACGGCTTGACAGGAATTTTTCCAATAAGAAAGAACGTATTGTCCTTGGTTTTGGGCCTGAAGGCCCACCTCATCCTGAGAAACTCATAGAGGCAGTACAAAAAAACCGGCAGTGGCGCCTATTGCCGGATGGCAGATTGATTATTTCTCCTGAATTTGTTGAAAAAAATAAGGATAGCCTTGCAAGCATTAGACAGGCCTTGCAAGTACTACTAAAAATGGCTACAAAGGGGTGATTCCCAACATTATATTACTTACCGGAGACTCAGATATGATTATACCCAGTATATTTTTACGTACCTTTTTCGTTGTGTTGGCTGTCCTGATATTTGGGGCCTATCCGGCATACGGTATCATAGTCGATAGGATAGCTGCCACAGTAAACGGAAATGTGATCACGCTTTCCGAACTTGAAGGCTGGGCTCAACCCCTGGTTAAGAAGTACACCAATCAAGAAATGAGCAAAGAAGAGATAGAGACCAAAAGGCAGGAAATCTTTACCCAAGTCCTGCCTCAGTTGATAGATGATCGTCTTGCAAAGGAAGAAGCCAATAAGCTGGGTATAAAAATAGGTGCGCGGGAAATCGAGAGGGCCCTGGACCAGATATGCGAAGATAATCATATAACCAGGAATCAGCTTTCAGAAAAACTTGCATCCGAAGGCCATACACTCGAAGAATACAAAAAGGAGCTAAAACAACAGATTGAGAGGGCAGAGCTTATAAATGCACAGGTGCGTGCAAAGATAGTAATAACCAATGAACAGGTTAATGAGTATTTAAAAGAACATCCTCTTAACAATAGCTCCAATGCCCCACTCTATATAATGCAACATATATGTGCGAAATTTGAAGGGGATGATCCTGAATCCAGAAAGGAGGCCAAGAGACGGATCGAAGAGGCATACAATGTACTAGAAGAAGAAAATTTTAATGAAGTGGCAAGGCGCTATTCCGATCTCCCATCAGGCCAGGACGGTGGATACCTGGGCGCTTTTACCTTGAAAGAGATGGCACCCTTTGTCAAACAGACTGTGGTTAACCTTAAACCCGGCGATTTTAGTGATATAGTTGATACTCGGGTGGGTTGGCAAATCTTCAGGTTAAAGGAAATAGTACAAAGCGGACAGACTGATCTCGATTCGGCTCAAATAAAAGAAGTCAGAAAAAAACTCTACCACGAACAAATAAATGCCCGGTTTGAAGAGTGGCTCGGGGAACTACGTTCAAAGTCAACTATTCAGATACTTCTTTGATTTTTTTCTGTAACATTCAGAAAAAGAAAATATGTTTAAAGAATCCTTAGGGGAATACCTCAAGCGGGAACGGGAACTACGCCGGATTTCCCTGGAGGAAGTTGCAGAAGGCACCAAGATTGCGATTTACAGGTTAAGGGCTATGGAGGCCGGCTGCTGGAACGAGCTGCCTGCCGAAATCTTTGTAAAAGGCTTCATAAAGAGCTATGCAGAATTCATAGGTCTCGTTCCGGAAGACGTCATCCTTCGTTACCAGAAGATCCGTGCTGATGATGAAAGTCCTGACGAGCCGACTGAGCCGGCATATAAGTCGTTATTTAATTATGTGAATAAAGTCTTTCTGTTTAATCGAGACTTAATCAATGCCTCAGCAGCGCTTTTTCTTATTCTTTTATTGCTTATACTGGCAATTTGGTTCTTCTGGCCCTCGGATGAAAAACACGAAATAGATCAAGACATAAAGCCTCCCGCGATCACTTCATCGAAAGAAAAATCTGTTATAAATAATGTTGAATTGTGGAAGAAGATTTAAAAGATATATACCTTAATTCAACATTTAGCATTCAACATTCAACGGAACAACATGCCCGATATCCTCAAGAGTCCTGCATTCGTGATTTCAGGCCAGGACCTGGGAGAATCCGACCGGCTTATTACCTTTTACACAATAGTCAGAGGAAAAATGCGGGGCATTGCCAAGGGGGCAAAAAGGAGCCGACGCCGCTTTGTAAACGCGCTTGAGCCTTTCACCATGCTCAACCTTTCTCTAGCCCTGCCGCGCACCACAGGTTTGAACAGGATCGACTCTACCGAAATCCTGGATAACTTTCCGCAGCTAAGACATAAAGTCGAATGCTATATCATGGCCAGTTTATGTTGCGAACTGGTCAATCTCTGGACAAAGGAAGATGATCCCCAAAAAAATCTTTTCAAACTCCTTCGATGGTATTTTAGCTCTCTTAATGACGGTTTTCATCCAAAAAAGACCACTCTTTTTTTCAAGACCCTGCTTCTGTCCATGGCAGGTTATGCCCCTGATTTTGACCAATGCCTCCTCTGTAAAAAGCCACCGATGGGCGATCATGTTGTCTTCAAACCTCAGACGGGAGGATTTGTATGCAGCGAATGCCGGAAGGTAGGGGAAAAAACCCATAAAATAAGCTTGGGAACACTTAAGTCCTTAAGGTATATTCAAAAAGGACATCTTGACAACCTCCATAGACTGACTATGACAGATGCGGTACTTGAAGAGGCATGGTCCCTCATGAAAAGCCTTCATTGCTATCATCTGGAGCGGGACCCTGTTTCTTATAAAGTGCTTGCCGGGCTTGGAACTGAATATAAATTGAGGGATTAAGAAATTAGGTTGTCTTTGTGGATTTGTGAATGAATGTACATACAGGTCTTGAGACCTTTCTGAAAAATACGCCGTCATGGGCCATGGGGAGAAGGCTGGGGCTTCTTTGCAATCAAGCCTCGGTTGACCCACGCTTAAGACACTCCAAGGACCGGATATTCTCCATGTTGCCAGGCCACCTGAAGTGCCTTTTTAGCCCTCAGCATGGCCTTTATGCTGAGAAGCAGGACAATATGAAAGAGTCTCCTGATGCATTTGACCCGGCCCTCAATATCCCGATCTTCAGTCTCTATGGAAAAGACAGAGAGCCTTCTCCCTGGCAATTGTCAGAGATAGACCTTCTTATCGTGGATCTTCAGGACATAGGCTGCCGCGTATACACATTCATCTGGACTCTTTACCTGGCAATGAAGGCCTGCGCCAAAGCAGATGTGGGTATTGCTGTGCTGGATCGCCCCAATCCTCTGGGAGGTGAGTTGATAGAGGGCAATCTTCCGACTCGGGACTGTCAATCCTTTGTGGGGCTTGCTTCCCTTCCAATGCGTCATGGTATGACTATCGGAGAAATAGCCAGGTTTTTCATGGAAGAGCAAGGTCTGGATCTTGAATTACATGTTGTGAAGATGCAGGGCTGGAGGCGAGAGATGGACTTTGCTGCAACAGGTCTCCCCTGGATATGGCCTTCTCCAAATATGCCTACCCTTGATACAGCCTGGGTATATCCGGGACAGGTCATATGGGAAGGCACAAATGTCTCAGAGGGAAGGGGTACTACCAGGCCATTTGAGATATTCGGCGCTCCTTTTCTTGACCCTGATGCCTTGAGAAAAGAGGCAAAGAGGTGGAAACTGCCTGGTTTTGTCCTGAGAGAACAGTCTTTCGAACCGACTTTCAACAAGTGGTCGGGAAAACAGTGTAGAGGTTTTTATATCCACGTAATGCGCAGACTTGAATACCGGCCATATATTACGACCCTTGCCATTTTAGCCGCAGTTAAAAGGATACATCCAAAGGATTTTGCATGGAAAGACCCTCCCTATGAATACGAGTTCAATCGCCTTCCTGCGGATCTGATTATAGGAGACAAGAGGGTGAGAGATGCCGTGAATGCCGGAACAGACCCAATGGATATCCAGTCTATCTGGGCCAGGGACCTAAAAGACTTTGAGAAGGCCCGGCCTGCCTGGCTGCTATATCCCTAACTATGGCTTGACCTGATTAAATAGATACGTTTTTAATGTGATTTTTATAGTCCATATTTATGGCTCAACCGTAATTTGTGTGATGCCCAAACCTATCAACTGTAATCAATATGATGAATAAAATCAACCGGTTACGTAAAATATCGCTAATATATCAACATCGATTTTCATTCAGATATTTATGTTAACTTATTTTCAGCAAGTTTATTTTTGTAGCTATCTGTTATTTCTATATTTTTGTTAGCAATTATCATCTGGCCCTTGGCAAGAAATTTCATTGTTTGCATGTTGAGCCCCTGATGTTATCGTGTTAAACATTTATTAAAAAAGTTAAACTGGAATTCATTTTATGGCATCCTTCATTCACCAATTTACTTTTTTTTCGAAAAAACGTGTATTATCGAATTGAATGCCGATGTTGAAACTGAAAATTAGAAATCAGGTAATGCATCTACATCTTTGTGTTTTTCCAATTTCAAGTTTCCAATTTCCAATTTCACTGCCAAAATACAAGATCAATAAAGTGTAAATTACTTTTGACTTATCATAAAGAATACCCAGGATTTTATGGACTTTGTTGATCAGGCCAAAATATACGTCAAGGCTGGAGATGGAGGGGCCGGATGCGTAAGCTTTCGGCGGGAACGTTTTGTCCCCAAGGGAGGACCTGATGGCGGGGACGGAGGCCGCGGGGGAGATGTCATCCTCAGGGTGAATACCGGGCTTAACACACTGCTTTCCTTTAGCAGGAAGCGTCACTTCAGGGCAGAAAAGGGTCGGGCAGGAAAAGGAAAAAACCAGCACGGCAAGAGCGGTTCAGATATTGTAATAGAAGTACCCCCCGGTACTGTAGTAAAGGATTCTGAGAACGTTTTTGTGCTGGCAGATCTCACGGATCCGGTAACAAACTGGGTTGCAGCCAAGGGAGGACTGGGCGGAAAAGGAAATGCCCGTTTTGTGTCCTCAACACGTCAGGCACCCCGCAATGCCCAACCCGGCCTGCCTGGAGATGAGCGATGCCTGCTTCTTGAACTGAAGCTTATTGGTGACGTAGGTCTTATAGGGCTTCCCAATTCAGGGAAGTCAACCCTGCTCGCAAGGATATCCGCGGCAAGACCCAAAATAGCAGATTATCCCTTTACTACCCTTGTGCCGAATCTGGGTGTGGTAAAGCTTTCTGATGACAGGACCATGGTAGTGGCTGACATACCGGGTCTTATTGAGGGGGCACACAAGGGCGTCGGCATGGGCCTTGATTTCTTAAGGCATATTGAACGAACTAAGGTCATGCTGTATGTTCTGGATGCCTCCCAAGGGAAAGAGTCGGTCCTGCACAGCTATCAGACTATCAGGGATGAAATAAAAAAATACCATGCACCTCTTATTGAAAAGCCCCAGGCAATAGCCTTGAATAAGATAGATATTACAGATGGTGGCGATAGGGAGAAAACCAAAGAGATCCTGGCTGATGAAGGCCACAAGATCCATACTATTTCAGCACTTACCGGATTTGGGGTATCTTCGCTTATGGAGGATTTGTATCAGATAGTAAATTTATAATATAGGAATTTCCATTTTTTGACAGGATTAACAGGATTGTCAGGATAAAAAATATTAAGAAATCCTGTTGATCCTGTCAGAGAAGTCCGCCCGAAGGGCGCTAAGTTCAGGGATTGGTGATGGAAATTTCTAAACTGGAGAACAATGTAATAAATGGAAACTATGTCTCAGGTACAGGGCCGTAAGTTTTTACAATCCGCACGCAGGGTTGTAATCAAGGTGGGAAGCGCTGTCCTCACTGACGAAAAAGGCCTTGATGATCAAGTAATAGCCTGCCTTTGCGCCCAGGTTGCCTTACTCCGCAAAGAAAACCGGGAGGTTACCATTGTTTCCTCCGGGGCCATAGCCGCCGGCATGGGAAAATTGCTTGAGCTTCAGGCGCCTAAAACCGTTCCTGAGAAACAGGCAATGGCCGCACTCGGGCAGGGACGTCTTATTCAGGCCTATGAGGATGCCTTTAGAAATCACGGTATTCACGTAGCACAGATTTTACTCACCAGGGAAGGACTGGTTTCAAGGTATCGCTATCTTAATGCAAAAAATACCTTAAGGACCTTGTTACAGTGGGGTATTGTCCCGATTATCAATGAAAATGATACTGTGGCCACAGAGGAGCTTCAGTTCACTGATAATGACGCCCTGGCCGTGCTGATTGTGAATTTGGTGGAGGCAGAGGTCCTTATATGTCTGAGCGATGTGGATGGGCTTTATGACAGAGATCCAAGAGAGAAGGCAAATGCACGGCGTATTCCAGAGGTGTCTAAGGTAGATAAATCAATAACTGATCTTGCCAGTGATTATCTGGGAAGGGCCGGCCGGGGAGGCATGAAGTCTAAATTGGAGGCAGCCCAAATGGTGACTGCTTGCGGTGTCCCTATGGTGGTTGCTGAAGGAAGGACTGACCGGATATTGACGCAGCTCTTTGCAGGAAAAGACCTGGGTACGTTATTTTGCGCTAGTAGAAGAAGGATACACGGGCGAAAGCCCTGGATCGTATTTACACTTGATCGAGAAGGCACTCTTGAAATCGACCAGGGAGCAGTCAAGGCAATGGTGGATAATGGTAAGAGCCTTTTACCTGTCGGGATTAGAGCAGTTCAGCACGATTTTGAGGCCGGAGCATGTGTGGTGTGTTGTGATGGTTCGGGAAAAGAGATCGCTGTTGGGCTCAGCAACTACAATTCCCGGGACATTCGCAAGATTTGTGGTTGTCAGACAGGTGAAATATATGACATAATCGGTCATCAAGGAACGAGTGAGGTCATACACAGGGATAATATGGTGATTTTATTATGAGCGAAATACAAAGTTTAATAGCAAAAATGGCGATAGATGCGAAAAAGGCAGCCAGGGAAGTAGCAAAGCTCTCGACTACTGTAAAAAATGACGTTCTGTTGAGGACTGCGGAACGAATAATAGAGGCCCGGGAAAAACTGCAGGAAGAGAACGAAAAAGACCTTATAAAGGCAAACGAAAAAGGTGTCACTTCTGCCTTTATGGATCGGCTGAGACTGTCGGATAAAGTTATTGATTCCATGGCTGAAGGACTTCGGGACGTGGTGGCTCTTCCGGATCCTGTGGGCGAGATTCCAAAGATGTGGAAGAGACCCAACGGCCTCACTGTGGGCAGGGTTCGAATACCCCTGGGTGTAATCGGAATGATTTACGAGTCCAGGCCGAATGTCACCATAGACGCAGCGGGCCTGTGTCTCA
>JAYEFH010000307.1:0-9044 GCA_034658555.1 Thermodesulfobacteriota bacterium
GTTTTGTGATTATGGCAACAAAAAACGGAGTGGTCAAAAAGACCTCTCTGGAAGCCTTTTCAAGGCCCAGGCCGACAGGTATAATTGCGGCCACAGTACGCGAGGGCGACGAAATCATAGCAGCCGCTGTTACTGACGGCCAAGCTGATATATTCCTTGGCACCAGGCATGGCCACAGTATTCGGTTTTCTGAAGGCAATGTCAGATCCATGGGTCGTACGGCGGCAGGTGTGCGGGGCATTAAACTCTCCAAGGGAGACTGCGTAGTCGCGATGGTGGTAATCTCAGAGATCCGGAATACACTGTTTACGGTCACTGAGAACGGCTATGGGAAACGGACTCAGGTAAGCGAGTACCGTGTGCAGTCAAGGGGTGGAAGGGGCATAATCAATATCAAGGCCACAGAAAAGGTAGGCCATGTAGTAGGCGTAATTCTTGTAAACGGCCATGACGAGGTCATGCTGATTGGTGCCGGCGGGAATATTATCCGAATAGGTGTTCAGGACGTACGCACAATAGGCCGATCTACCCAAGGCGTTCGCCTGATAAGGATCCAGGAAGGAGACCACTTGGCAGCAGTGGCAAAGCTGGCTGAACAGGACGAGGAATGAAACACGTAGGAGTATTGGGGGCCGGGAGCTGGGGAACTGCTCTTGCCATACTTCTGGCCAACAAAGGAATTAAAACAATACTTTGGGCTAGAAACCAGGAGCTTGCAAAACAAATCCGCAAAACCCGGGAAAATACATTGTACCTGCCCGGATTTAAGTTGCCTGCTGCATTGGAAATCACCTCAGATATTTCGATAGCCGTCACAGATAAAGAAGTTATTCTTTTTGTAGTGCCGTCCCATGGTTTCAGAGAGGTCGCAAAACAGGTCTCAATGGCCCTTGACGATTTTTCACAATCACCAAATCACCAAATCACCAAATCACCAAATTTTCCTTATGCCGTAGTATCCGCCGGCAAGGGGATAGAAAACAGGACATTGCTCACCATGACGGAGATCATGGAGGAGGTGCTTCCCTCAAGACTATCCGGCAGGTTAGCTGCCCTTTCCGGCCCAAGTTTTGCTCAAGAGGTGGCAGCTTCCATCCCGACTGCTGTCACAATAGCAGCTTCAGAACATAAACTGTGTACCGGTCTCCAGGATATTTTTACTACCGAGACCTTCAGAGTTTATACCAGCCGGGATCTTATGGGTGTTCAACTGGGTGGGGCTTTAAAAAATGTCATGGCTATCGCCTCCGGTATATCAGACGGCATGGGATTTGGGACCAATACAAGAGCGGCCCTGATTACCAGGGGACTTGCAGAGATGTCGCGCCTGGGTATGAGGTTGGGTGCAAATCCTCTGACCTTTGCAGGACTTGCCGGTCTTGGAGATCTTGTGCTTACCTGCACCGGAGATCTGAGCAGAAATCGTCAGGTTGGCTTGAAGCTGGGCCAGGGCAGGTCCATTGACACCATACTGAAAGAAATGAGCATGGTAGCAGAAGGTGTCAAGACTACAAACTCAGTCTATGCCATGGCTGAGAAATACAAAGTCGAGATGCCCATTACGAATCAGGTTTACAGGGTGCTGTACCAAGGCCTTGATCCTAAAGATGCTGTTAACGAATTGCTCACGCGGCCCCCACGTCAGGAGCTTGGGGATATTCCGGCCTGAAGCCCGTGGGGGAAAAGCGCACATACCGTTCTTTTATAGCCAGAAACGGCCTGACCGGCTTTCAAGTCCGCCATCAGGAAACCGACCTTCATATACAGGCTGACCGCAATCTTGAAAATGAGGTCTCAACATGGGTCATAGGGATCCGGCTCTCTATTGAGGGTTATGCCCGCAGCCACCCTGGTTTTCTCGAAAGTTATACCCCATTACCTGATGACCTTTTTGCCCCCGCCGTAGTCAGGGACATGTTAGCAACTTCCGCAACCGCTGGTGTAGGCCCAATGGCCGCAGTGGCCGGAGCTATTGCCCAGCATATCGGCAAAAGATGTGTGGAGCTTACTTCAGGTGAGGTTATAGTGGAAAATGGCGGAGATATATTCCTCCAAGTCCTTGAGCCGATTACTTCAGCCATTTGGGCAGGCGCTTCGCCACTTAGCGGACGAGTCGGCATTGCCGTTGCTCCCGGGCCGATGCCTTTGGGAATTTGCACATCATCGGGTACAGTGGGTCATTCAAAAAGTTTTGGAAAGGCGGATTCAGTGACTATAGTCTCTGAATCCGTGTCTTTGGCGGATGCAACTGCAACATCTATAGGGAATATGGTAAGGACAGAAAAAGATATAGACACAGGCCTCAGTGCCTTGCAAAAAATTTCAGGAATCCTGGGAGGAGTAATTATAAAGGGAGCAAAGCTTGGGATCTGGGGACAAGTAGAACTTGTTCCGTTAAATCTGTAACCTAAGTTAAGCGTTTAGCTGTTAGCCTTTAGTAGGGGCGAACCTGTGTGTTCGCCCTTGTTTGGGCAATTTGGGCAGACACGCAGGTCTGCCCCTACAAAATGACGCACGATGGCCGGAACATGGAACAGGTTTACCTAATATTTACAACCGCTAAAGGCTAATCGCTCAATTTAAAGGAGTAATAAAAATGATGGAGATAATCGTACTAGGTTCTGGAACGGGTGTTCCTTCCATAAGGAGGGCCGGTCCTGCCACCTGCTTGAAGGTTGAAGGGCAGACCCTGCTCATCGACAGCGCTGCGGGGACCTTAAGACAACTGGTTAAGGCTGGCATACCCTATAATACGCTTGACATCTTGCTCTATACACACTTCCACCCGGATCATATAGGGGAGCTTGCGCCCTTTATTTTTGCCACAAGGTATCCGCCCGGATACGATAGGAATTCTCCAGTGATGGTCTTGGCTGCTGAAGGGCTCAAGCAATTTTATCAAGGCATGATACAGGCATTCGGACATTGGGTGAAACCTGAGCCCGGGAAATTCATCTTCGAAGAGATACCACCGGAAATGAAAGCGGCAATGCAGTTCCCTCCCCTTACAATACGAAGTGCGCCCACCAAACATACTCCCCATAGCCTGGCCTATAGAATCGAGACATCGGATGGAAGATCAGTGGTATTTTCAGGAGATACTGATTTCTGTGATGAACTGATAGAGCTTGCTCAGGGCACTGACCTTCTGGTTTTAGAGTGCGCAGCCCCTGAAGGCTACAAAATCCCTGGGCACCTGACTCCCTCTGAAGCAGGGAAAATCGCCCAGGATGCCGGAGTTAAGCGGTTGCTCCTTAACCATTTTTATCCAAATTGCGATGAGCATGACCTGATCACACCATGCAGCAAGTTATACAAAGGTCCCATAATACCGGCAGAAGATTTTATGCGCCTGGTTTTTTGAACCAGCGGGAAGTGTGAGCGGTTACGGACAATGCCCGGCTTTAGTTTATACTCAAGCGAATTATCTATTGAAGAAAAGATCGCTCTGGCTAAATCTTTATGGGAAAAATATGGAAAAGACCTGGCAGCAGATAACGAAATTGACCGGCTCCTTGTGCTTTACAGAAAAAAGATTTCAAGGAGCTATGAATTAATGGAGAAATTTGGTGTGGTGACTGAATGTGCCATGTGCGCGACCGAGGTTCCGGATGGCGGCTGTTGCGGGGCTGGTATTGAAGATTGGTATGACGAGTTTGTGTTGCTGCTCAATTTGCTTCTGGAAAGGAAGATACCCACTGAACGTCTTGGAAAAAAAGATTGTCTGTTTCTCGGTCCCACCGGTTGCCGGCTCTTTGCGCGGCACCACTTTTGTATCAATTATCTATGCTCACGGATTACTGACCTGCTGAGTCCGGCGGAACTTACAGCTCTGAGAACCCAGTCGGGTAAAGAGCTCTTCCTGTGTTGGCAACTGGAGCGGATTTTGAGAGCCAGGATTCAACATTCAACATTATAGATAATATAGGATATGACCGTTCACCAAATTCTGATTGTATCTCCCACAAAAAGGGAAATGGAGTCTTTTCTCCCGCTTGCCGGCAGATACAAGTGCCCTCACCTGGTGTGCGGCCTTGGACCGGGTAGCACCTCTTTTGAGCTGACAAAATTTATTGAGAGCAGAGGTGCACCATATACCGTAATTCTGGCTGGTGTAGCAGGGGCATATCAGTGGGCGGATGTAGAGCTTGGGAATGTATGTCTTGCAAGCTCCGAAGCATATGGTGACCTTGGCCGTCAAGGTCCTTCGGGGATCGAGCCGATTTCCCTGAAGGGAGATAAAACGCAGACAGAGTTTGCTCTTGAGACCGGATGGCGTCGAATCATTAAGCTGGATATTGTTAAAAAGTTTGGCATTCGTTGCGGCCCGATGGTCACTGTCTCCTGCGTTACAGGAACCAGTGAGAGGGCTCGGGACTTGCATGAACGGTTTAAATCTATTGCAGAGAATATGGAAGGAGCCGCAGCCGCGCAGGTCTGCGATTACTATAAGGTTCCTCTCCTTGAGTTTCGTGGTATAAGCAACTGGGTGGGCGATCTTGACAAAAAAAACTGGAGGTTGGATCAGGCCCTGAATGCAACAGCCAAAGTCCTGAAAAAGGTCCTTGGGGTTTTATTGAATTAATGCCGGCTGTATGAAAAATATCGGGAACAACAACAGGATTAATCTGGGGCTTTCTTCCTGCCCTAACGACACCTTTATTTTCTATGCCCTGCTTCACAACAAAGTATCTTTACAGTATAAGTTATCGCCCTTAATGGCGGATGTGGAAGAGCTGAACCAGAGGGTCCTTGCCAGGTCTATTGATGTGAGCAAGGTGTCTTTTCATGTGCTGGGACATGTCCTGGATGACTACATGCTTCTCAGGTCAGGCAGCGCCATAGGGCGTGGCTGCGGGCCACTGCTCCTTGCAAGAACACCTTTAGATCCTCACAATTTTGGGCGATACAGTATTGCCATACCAGGGGAATATACGACTGCGGCGCTTCTTTTGAAGCTCTTCGCTCCGGAAGTTAAAGAGCTGGTGCCTATGAACTTCGCTTTTATCGCCCAAGCGGTTGCCGGGGGAGAGGTAGATGGAGGGATAATCATACATGAGACCAGATTTACCTATCATGACCTTGGTCTGATTTGCATCCAGGATCTTGGGGCCTGGTGGGAAGAAAAGACCGGCTTTCCGATTCCCCTGGGCGGAATCATCGCAAAGCGTTCCCTGGGCATTGAATTGTTGCAGGCAATAGACACCGCCCTTGGAATGAGTATCAAGTCAGCTTTTGAGAACCCAGAGGCTGTTTGGGATTTTGTAATGGAACATGCACAGGAGATGTCTTACGAGGTTATGAAAAAACACATAGATATCTATGTAAACCAATATACCCTGGATCTCGGCGAGGAGGGTATAAAAGCAGTGGAATTTCTTTTGGAACAAGGACAAAAGAAGGGGGCATTTTCCTTTGGGCCAGAAGATTTATCAGTGGTCTATAATAAGCTAATAAGCTGATAAAACTATCAACTCAACAGCTTACCTACCATTGGAGGATATCAAATATGGAGGTTAATACAACGGCGAATGTATGGACCATGATGATCGGGGCAGGACCTGTGGTCAAAATGGTCCTTATAATGCTAGTGGTCTTTTCAATCCTTTGCTGGACCGTAATAGTGGCAAAGATCAAGCGATTTCGTCAAGCAAGACTTGGGAATGAAGATTTTGAAAGGCTCTTCTGGGAAAGTCCCAGCCTCACTCAGGCCTATAGCCACGCAAGGGTAATGCCGGAGACCCCTATGGCAGGAGTATTTCTGGAAGGATATAAAGAGTTGAAGCGTCTTCAGAAATATCCTAAACCCAGCGACACGGCTATTGGCCTGAGGGTGTGGCTTGAGACTCTGGAAAGGAGCCTTAACAAGGGTATTCAGGAGGAGTTGTCAGCCCTGGAACGTACACTTCCTTTTCTGGCAACTACTGGAAATGCCGCCCCATTTATCGGTCTCTTCGGCACTGTGTGGGGAATTATGAGAAGTTTTCACAGTATTGGGCTCAAGGGCTCGGCAAGTCTTGCTACAGTAGCCCCTGGTATCTCAGAGGCATTGGTTGCTACAGCCGCAGGCCTTGCTGCCGCAATACCCGCAGTCATTGCATTTAATGGTTTTATGAGTTTGATGGGCAGGCTGGAGATTCAACTCCATGGATTTTCAAATGATTTTTTAAATACTGTGGAAAGGCAACTCCTTCATGGCAAGGGGACTTCTCAAGAACCAACATAAGAGAGGACTGAATGGCTGATAATTCCGGGCAGGGAAACGGTAAACGGCGCTATATGTCCGAAATAAACGTGACGCCCCTGGTAGATGTGGTCATAGTACTTTTGATCATCTTCATGGTCGCGGCACCAATGATGACCAAGGGGCTGGATGTCAAACTTCCGAAGACCACGGCCAAATCTCTTCCCCAAAAGAAGAAAAACATAGTTATCACGGTGAATGATAAGGGGGAAATCTATTTCAACAAAGTCGCTGTGGACGAAGATGTTTTAAAACGGCGTCTTGCCGAAATGAAGCATGATGGACTGGCCCAACAGGTCCTTCTTAAAGCAGACAGGGCCGTTGCCTATGGGACGGTTGCCAAAGTGATGGCCACAATTCGTGAAGCGGGCATAGAGGACCTGGGCCTGGTGACAGAACCCCAGGGGCCTTCTAAAACGAAACATAAACAATCTGAGTCAAAGAAGAATGTCAAAAAGGATAGCAGGTCCGGTTAACGAGAATTGGAAGTCTGCGTTCATAGGGGCCATTGGGATACACCTCGTGTTGGTTGTATTCTCTATAGTTGCGCCCAATTTATGGGAAAGATCTCGACCAATACCACAGGTATATACGGTTAAACTTTTTGAGACAGTTGACCTGCCCTCGCCAAAAATTGCTAAACCAAAAAAGCAGGCCCCTATTGTTACACCAAAACCAAAGATCCAAAAATCCAAAAAAAAAGAAGCCAAAGTAGTGCCTTTGCCGAAAAAGCCAAAGCCGAAAAAGGCCGTATCTCTACGTCCCAAGAAGCCTAAGGCCACTAAGAAGCATAAGCCAAAACCGGTTGTCACCAAGGATGCAGAGAAACTCTTGAGTAAACGTTTAAAGAATATTAAAGAACGCGTAAAAGAAAAAGAATCAGAAGCCCTTATCAAGAATAGATTGAACGCCATAAGATCCAGCGTTGAGGCCAAGACAAAAAAAACTGCAACAACGGCTGCTGGAACAGGGGCAGGGAGCGGACAGCAGAATGAAGTGCTCAGGCTCTATTGTACCGAGATTTGGGCCAAAGTCAGGAACCACTGGGTCCTTCCTGAGCAACTCCTTGACAAGACAGGCCTAACATCCATTGTGGTGGTTCGAATTGCACAGGACGGAAGTATACTCAAGGCAGAGCATGAACACAAGTCAGGTCATACCCTATTTGATCAGTCGGCCATAAAAGCAGTACAAAAGGCAAGCCCTTTCCCTCCATTGCCTCGGGCTTTGAGACCAGGTCCGCTGGAAATAGGAATCAGATTCAGACCGGGTGAAGTGGGGTTATAGTTATAAATTATGAAAAATAGAAATATTTACAAAAAGACATTTAGTTGGATCTTTTGCCTTGTTTTTTTGATATTCAGCCCCTCTTTGGTTGAGGCGAGGCTTTATATAGATATAACTTCGCCTTATCTACAAAAAATTCCTATTGCTGTTCCCTACTTAGATGTTACGCCGAGTACCTTTGAGAATGACCTTCTTGGCCGAAAGATTTCAAAGGTACTTTCAGATGATCTTATCTTTCATGGCTTCTTTTCAGTACTTGATCCAGCCGGCTATGGAGGTAGGCTTGGTACAGACTGGACTAAATTCCGTCTGGACTATCTGGTCAAGGGTTCCATGGAAAAAAGAGGCGATTCCCTGACAGCCGAACTCAGGCTGTTCGATATGTCAACAGGAGCCATGATACAGGGAAGGCGATATAACGGGAAAGTCAAGGACTGCCGCATGATAGCCCATCGCTTCTGTGACCTCATAGTAATGGCAATAACAGGGAAACACGGGGTAAGTCTGTCCAAGATCACCTTTGTGGCCAAAAAAGACGGCATCAAAGAAGTCCACACGTCAGACTTTGACGGGTTCAACGTAAAGAGAGAAACTTTTGATAAGGGCATTACCGTATCTCCACGGTACTCTCCAAACGGAAGATATATTGTCTATACATCTTTCAGGACAGGGAAACCATTTCTTTACATAAAGGACACAAAAACCGAAAAAATATTCAGGCTTGCCGCATACTCCGGTCTGAACATAGCTCCTGCATGGCATCCTGATAACCAGCGTCTTGCAGTAACCCTGAGTAAGGACGGAAATCCAGACATATATATTATAGATCTTAAGGGACGGATAAAGACAAGGCTCACCAAAGGACGGGGAATAAATGTCTCTCCAACATGGTCGCCGGACGGAAAACGCCTGGCCTTTGTATCCGACCGTAGTGGTGGTCCACAGATATATGTGATGGACATTCGAACTAGGTCTGCCAAGCGTATTACTTACAAGGGAACCTACAATACAGACCCGCAATGGTCCCCCGACGGGGGTCGCATAGTTTACACAGGTAGGAATGAAGGACAATTCCAGGTATTTAGTATATCACCGGAAGGCGGGAGTCCCATTCAACTTACATGTTCAGGCAATAATGAGAACCCATCCTGGTCCCCTGACGGCAGGCAGATCTTATTTAGTTCAACCAGAATGGGTCCTGAAAAGGCCCTGTTTGTAATGTATGCTAATGGCAGAGGACAGCGCATGTTGCTGCGTTATTCAAATGGTGTGGAGATAGCCAACTGGGGCCCGAATAGACTTTAGGTAACCGTTCACGGGTTCAAAGGTTCAGGGTTCAAGGGTTACCTTTTTTCTCCATGCCTGCGCGAGGCTCGAGCATAATGGGTTATGTGATCGACTATAGTGCGTCGCACATGGATTGATCCCATCTCGACTCAATAACACCTTGAAAGTACAAGCATAACGCAATTACATGAATATCATTTCATGTGCTACGAGCTATAGCAACGAA
>JAYEFH010000308.1:0-2031 GCA_034658555.1 Thermodesulfobacteriota bacterium
GCGGTCTTTCGGTCCCTGATCCGCGGCTCGAGACGTCCGGTTTTTACAAGACGAGCGGCATCAAGGTCGGCAAAGAGGTTGAGGTCGGGTCACCTGCGCCGCCGCCGTTCCAGGGAGTACCGCCCGACCTGGAAACCTATCGCAGCCGGGGCCATCATCGCCTGGGCGCCAGGACTTACACCGCGAGTGTATGGCCTGCATCTGGGGTTACCGGATGCCGGTGGAAATGATCATTGACCATTGGAATCCGTCCAGGAAGCGGTACCGGTTCGAGACCTTCTGCTACGGACCGAAAAGCTGCCAGCTATATCGGGCCGGGGCCACGCGCAAGGTGCCGGGGCGGAAAGGAATGTCCTACACCGAAGAGGACTGGGTCGACGAGGACGCCACCTCGCACCGGGGGCCGGATGATTGAAATCGTTCGGAGCTATGACAAGCTGTGACATCGTTCTGTGACATGGGCCATGATCCAGTTGGATTTTTCCGGATCGGGTGAATCGAGTGCGATCAAACTCGGTATCCTTGTAAAGGATTATGTCCACTTTGAGTCCTGACGCGGTGTGAATAATGTTGAATCGGCTTTTATGGTTTATTGCGTTGACGACCATGTTTCTGTAACAAATTTCCGCTTGTCCGCCATGAAATAACTCCTGAACCCTCTATCCTGTTCACATCCTTCAAAATCCCCTTGCTTTTTTGCCAATCAATCTGGAAATTACCAACCAAATCAAAAAAGTTAAGCCACAGGCTTTCTTCTTCTCGATGAAAGATAAAGCGATTTTGGCTGTCATATTCCAGGGACTTGTCGGACATGAAAGAGGACAAATCAAAGCTCCTCAATTCGCCGGACTTTGCTCTTTTTATCAGTTCATCAATGATTTCGGGATATTTTGCCAACATTAACCGATTTTTTCAAGATCTTCATGGCTGCCTGCTTCACCTGCATATCAGGGTCTGAAAGCATGTTTCGGAATTCGTCCTTAAGCTCAATCAAGTCCTTTTTGTTGACTATGAATGGAATGCGGGCAGAAGTTCCTCTGGAATTTCCTTCAATTTTGGATTTTTGCTATCCTTATCTGAAAGGACGGGATTTTTTATCGGCCAATCAATACCGATGATTGGATCTGCCCAAAAAATTCCATACTCATCCCCAGAGGTATAGAAATCAGTACATTTGTATATAACATCAACGCGTTCACTCAGTACGATGAACCCGTGGGCATAACCCTCCGGCACAAAAATCTGTTGCCTGTTCTCTGCTGAAAGATGGGTTCCAAGCCATTGTCCGAACTCGGGTGAGCCAAGTCGTATGTCCACAACAATATCAAATATTTCCCCTGTTATTACAAATACCAGTTTTCCCTGAGCATTTTTGAGCTGGTAGTGAAGTCCTCGAAGGATGCCATACCTGGAGTGAGAATAGTTGTCCTGAACAAATACTTTGTCTATTCCCGCCTCTGCATAGTTTCTCTGATTGTAAGTTTCCATGAAAAAACCACGGGTGTCTTTGAATACATCCGGCTCAATCAGAAAAACATCAGGAAAGGCTGTCTTAGTAAATTTCACCGGTTTTTTCCTCTGAAAGGATCTCCATCAGGTACTTGCCGTAATTATTTTTCAACATATCTTTGGCGAGGTCCCTGAGTTGTACCTGATCTATATAGCCAAGACGAAAGGCAATTTCTTCAATACATGCAATTTTGAGTCCTTGTCGTTCCTGAATGGCCTGCACAAAATCATTGGCTTGAAGTAATGACTCATGGGTACCGGTATCAAGCCAGGCGAATCCCCGTCCAAGAAGTTCTACTCGAAGCCGGCTACGCCGCAAGTATTCCAAATTGATGTCAGTGATTTCAAGCTCTCCACGGGCTGAAGGTTTGAGACATTCTGCTATTTCCACTACATCGTTGTCATAAAAATAGAGTCCGGGAACAGCATATTTTGATTTGGGCTTTGTCGGCTTTTCTTCGATTCCAATAACATTTCCCTGTTGATCAAAGTCAACCACTCCATAACGCTCAGGATCTCGCA
>JAYEFH010000309.1:0-9017 GCA_034658555.1 Thermodesulfobacteriota bacterium
AGGATGGATTGCGTCAGGTGCAGGTGAGACCCGGTATAGGCCTGACTTTTGCCCGGGTTCTCAGGGCTTTTTTAAGAGCGGATCCGGATGTGATAATGATCGGTGAAACTCGAGACGAAGAAACTGCCACAACCGCAATAGAGGCATCCCTGACAGGTCACCTGGTTTTTTCAACCCTCCATACCAATTCCGCTCCTGAAACAGTTACAAGGCTTTTAGGAATGGGAATGGACCCATTCAACTTTGCTGACGCCCTCTTGGGTGTCCTGGCACAGAGGCTTGTAAAAAGACTTTGTCCCAAGTGCCGCGAGGCCTATCAGCCTGATGAAAACGAGAAAAAACATATTTTACACGAGTACGGGTTTCATCCAACTCAACCTTTAGAGTTATCAGACCTAAATGAAATAACGCTTTATCGGCCAAAGGGCTGTCAAAATTGTAACAAAATCGGCTTTAGAGGCAGACTTGCAATCTACGAACTACTTATGTCGGATGATGGTCTCAAGAAACTCATTCAGGAAAAACGCCCGGTAGCAGAGATACGGGAGCATGCCATGAAGCAGGGAATGTTGACACTTAAACAGGACGGCATACAAAAAGTCTTAAGAGGAGATACGGATCTTAGACAGATTACTGCGGCCTGCATCAGGTGAGGTTACCGTGTTGTACGTTCGACGTTCATTAGTCCATAACGGGCATCCAGCCAGAGGACTGTATAAAGGTCCACGGGGAGTCAGCCGGCTTTTGTAAACTATTACTTTTTCTACTGTAAAAGGCTCAATTACGATCTTATCCTTTAAAAATACCTCAAGAAGCCGTGAGAGCTTACGGGGAGAACGGACTCGTCCTACAGTAAGGTGAGGCGTATAGGCACGGTCTTCCTGTGGAAAGCCCTTTTCCTCCAGGGCTGTTTCAATGCTGTTTTGCAGTTTGCACAGAAGATCTGTTTCTCCTCCGATTCCGATCCACAGTATCCGGGGCCGTCTAAGGTTTGGAAAGATGCCTGTACCATTCAAAAATAAAGAAAAACCCCTGTGAAGACAACAGACCTCTTTGCAGGCAGCTATCACATTCTCCTTACTTGATTCCTGAATTTCACCCAGAAATTTGAGTGTCAGGTGCATATTGGACAGACAAATCCACCTCACATCCGCCTTGGCGGATTTCCACCGGCCCTGATGTTCTTCAAGTATCTTACGCTGTGTGCCCGGCAGGTCTATTGCCAGGAAAGTACGTACCATAAATAGTAACCCTGAACCCCTGAACCTATGAACGGTTATAAAAATGTAAACTACTTTTGGTATTAAATGAAGGATGCCCGTTTTAGACACGGATTTCACGGATGGCCACGGATTGGGCAGTGAAATCTGTGCCAGAGATTTTTGTAAGCTTTGAGCAGAATCATATTTCAGGATCTGTAACCGTTCACGGGTTCAAAGGTTCAGGGGTTACGGGTTAAGAGATTCGGGGTTTACTAAAAATTCAAACCGTTGATTCGTGAGTTCTGAATGGAGAAAGCCTTTTTCAGGGCTATCATGTGGACCTTACCAGCAAAGTGCAGGGGGCTTTTGCCTGATACAGGGTCAAAGGTTGATCCATCGGCCTTGCAGAGATACTGGATTTCTCTTCCAATGGTACTTAGCGCCTCATCCATAGGTACCTCGATCATCCTGGGAATAACCTGCCATGTAGCACCGCACGAAGCCCCGCGCCTTACATGAAGCCCTGTGATGCGGCGGTTTTTTACCTCGACATCATACTCAGGCAGGCCGAACTGCTCTCCGTAGGCGCCAAGGATCTTTCTGTGCCCAAGGCCGCAGCACGTAAAAGGGCAGATGGCCCCTGGTATGTTCTGCCCTGATGCTATCACCGGTATTCCCTTGGTTTTACAGATTTTAACAAGATACTCAGACAGGTCGGGGTGTCTGAGAAAATTGAGGATCAGATCGCCTTCAAAATCGTCAGGTATAAATTCTTCAGGCTCGTCAATAATCTCCGGCAGGGCCGGCATAATATCGTATACCTGCTCTATTGTGATATCCCGGCCATAGACCTCTATGCCGGCCACTTTATGTTTTCCTGAGCCGGCCTCCTCGAAAATTACCAGTCTGCTCGGACAAATTTCTTTTTCAACCATGATTACACTGCAAAAATCCTGAACCATGATTCCGCTCAAAAAACCCGAGATGTAAGGCGCAAAATTTTCCAGGCATGAGACGTACTTATCGTACGTCGCAGTGACTGGAAAATTGAAGCAACTCCGTAGATTGGGTTTTTTCAGCGGAATCAACTCTGGCAATAGGCCAAAACAGCCTTAATATTTTCAACTGAATATGTGCCGGATATCCCCCATATTTCTGCCTGAAGCATGGCATTTTCCGCCAGTCTTTCATGGTCCTCAGTCCTTATTCCGATATCAGAAAGACTCTTTGGGCAACCGATACTTTCAAACCATGATCTTAGGGCATCTATGCCGACTTCTGCTTTTTCTGAAAGATCTTTCCCTGATATGCCCCAAATACGTTCTCCAAATTGGGCCGGTTTTTTCGGATGATCATGAGCCCACCAAGACATCCAGCCGGGCAAAAGGGCTGCAAGCCCTGCTCCATGGGCCACGGAAAACAGTACGCTGACCGCGTGCTCTATCATGTGTACCGGAAAATGATGGTCGCCTACCCCGGCCTTGGTCAAGCCGCAGAGGGCGAGGGATGACGCCCACATCATGGTAGCCCTGGCCTCATAATCCTCAGGGTCCTTGATACAGGTTTCAGTAGCATCCATAATGGTCCTGATAAGCCCTTCGGCCATCCGATCCTGTAGTGGAGTGTTCGGGTCCGGGCCATTGAAATATGGCTCAAGGAGGTGGCATACAGCGTCCACGCCCCCATAGGCCGTATAGTCCGCAGGTACGGTATAAGTAGTTGTTGGATCAAGAATGGAGAATTTTGGATACAGGTGAGGGGAACCGGCAGCCAGCTTGTGTTTGCTCTTTTCATCTGTAAGAACCATAAACCCGTTCATTTCAGAACCGGAAGCCGCCAAGGTTGGAACAGTAACCACAGGAAGGGCCTTTTCAATAGTTCTCTCTTTTGTAAAAAAGTCCCATACATCTCCTTGTTCCATAACCGCCCCTGCTGAAACCGCCTTTGCAGTGTCCATAACACTCCCACCGCCAAGGGCAAGGACAGCTTGAATCCCATGGTCCCTTGCCATCCTGATGCCGTCACGAGTCCTTGAGAGCAGAGGATTGGACTGAACTCCATCGAGATCCACAACAGTAATCCCTTCTTCCTCCAGCCGGCCCCTGATTCTTTGATAAAGGCCACTCTTTTTCAGACTTCCCTGACCAGTTACCAGCAAGATATTGCTTCCAATGGGCCTTACCACCTTCCCTACTTTGGACATCTCACCTTTTCCAAAGACTATGCAGGTGGAATTTTGATATTCAAAATTATCCATGTTCTCTCACCTTTTATTTCTACGCCATATTATACGTAACGAGCTTACGGACAATTCTTGTCAAGAAATTCAAGAAACCTTCGGCCTTGCTCTGGAACAGAAACCGCTCCTTGAGACAATATCTCTCCAGGAGTCAGGATTCGTCCGTAAAGGGCCTCATCGGCCTTGTAATCATGATGCAAATATGCTCCCTCAAGGGATAGACCTGCAAAAAAGCCCTTACTCCTGGAGTAAGAATATACCTCAGCTTTAAGAGTCGCGTCAGTACTGGCCTTTAAGTTTCTCCCAACAGGACCGCCGGCTACTGAAATATTTCCCCCCAGCGTGAGGTTGTTTTTGAAAAAGGCGTCTACCCCCCTTTGATTCATTATCACCAGGATCAGGTCCGTTGCCTGAACTCCGATCTGCCAGCCGAAACTCCCGCTTCCAATTTGTAAAAAGGCCGGACCGCGCCATTTTCCCGTCTTGGGATTTCTAACAGCCATCAGGCCGTTTCCATAACTTGCACCGACAACAAATCCCCCTTTGTAGACAGAGGGGAATATTGCAAGTCCTTCACATCTTGCCAGGAGTTCATCCGGCATACCTCCATCCGGCGCATTCAAGATTTCTGTCAGTACAATCATGGCATTTTTCATGACTTTCTCAGGTTCTGCCGCGTTTGCAGCCGGTCCATAAGGGTATACAACAAAAAAAGTGAATACGCTGAACCACATGGTCCAGGACAGGGATTTTAACAAAAACCGGTAATTAAAACAAAGTTTAGCTTTCATGATTTGCTCCTTTTCGGGTAATTGTTTTTTTGCGTATAATCTTTATACGCTTTTCTGTATTTTGTCTCAAGATAAACTGTGTTCTATCCGTAAAGAAAAATAGGTACGCGTTCACAGGGCACCGCGTCTGCTTTGTTGTCGGGCTCGAAGTACAGGGAGTACGTCCGCTTACCCGTATGCCTCGCAGCACCCTGCCAAACGCTTAGGGTGATTGTTACCCATCTTTTGGAATTGATTCTAACATGGAGGATCCCAATGGGTATAAACAACGTCTTTTTCTTAGAAGTATTGGAGTGGTTTGATCAAACAGGTACTGAAGTCTCCCACCGCCTGCCTGAAATCGGCTCAGGTGAATTTAAGCTTGGGGCACAGGTCATAGTGCGAGACAGCCAGGCCGCGGTATTCTATTCGAGCGGTGTGGCATGCGACGCGATTGGCCCGGGACGACACACCCTGAGTACCATGAACATACCACTGCTGACCAAATTACTTTCTCTCCCCTGGGCCTTCACCAGTCCCATCAGGGCAGAGGTCTATTTTGTAAATCTAAAGGTCTTTAACAACCTGAAATGGGGAACCAGGGACCCTGTAGCATTTAGAGACAAGGAATTTGGTCTGGTTCGCTTAAGGGCCCATGGGATATGCAATATACAGGTGAGCCAACCCGTACTCTTTGTGAATACTCTGGTAGGTACACAGGCAAGTTACAATATAGACAGTTTAGAAAACTATCTGAGCGAAGTTATAGTCTCAAGACTCAACGATCACCTTGGAGAACACCTTGAGACCCTGCTGGACCTTCCAAGCCGGTATGCAAAGTTGACCGGGGGACTTTCTGAAAGATTGACAAAAGACCTGGCCCACTATGGACTTGCCCTAAGGGATCTCTACTTGAACGCAATTACACCTCCGGCAGAGGTACAACAGGCCATAGACGATAAAAGCAGGCTCGGAATCCTGGGAAAAGACCTTCAGGGCCTTATGCAGATGAAGGCTGCCATGGCCCTGGAAAAGGCTGCCGAAGGTGAAGGCCTTGCCCAAGGAGGTATAGGTATGGGTCTTGGTTTAATGGTCCCGGGTCTTCTTGCGGGTCATCAAACAGGATCTGGAGCTATCCAGCCACGGGATGCCGGTCAGGAGTTCTGCCCTGAATGCGGTCTGTCAGTCGAGGCCAAGGCCAGATTCTGTCCCCACTGCGGTCACCAGCTCCTCGTCCTCCGGCAGTGTGGGGTTTGCGGAAAAAATCTGAGCCCCAAGGCCAAATTCTGTCCTGCATGCGGGGCCCCCGCGGGTCAGACCCACGCCCCCAAGATCTGCAAAGAGTGTGGATCTAAGAACCGTCCTGAGGCAGTATATTGTAACCAGTGCGGCGGGGAACTTTAGGGCTAACTCGTGAATGCCTACAAATCATGGAAGGCCAAAGGTTACTGTCCTCAATGCGGCGGGCCGGTCGATCTCGAAGCAGGAGACCCTTTGTTATCCTGCTCCTTTTGCAAGACCAGTCTCTACATGGTCCCCAAAGGACCCCTCAGATACACACTGCCTGTCAAAGACGGATTGACAACACGGCGTGAAGGAAGATTATTATATCTTCCATACTGGAGGTTTAGAGGGCTAAGATACAAGGTCTTTGATCAAAGACAGGTAAACGGCTCCCTGCTGGATACTACGGTTACCGCTTTATCAGGCATCGACACCGGTTCAAGCCTTGGAATCCGCCCACAAGTTGAGACACTGAACCTGGCAGTAAACGGAAACCACCTTATCCCACCACAGAGAAATGCCAAAGAGGCATTATGCATTGCAGAAAAACGACTACTGCAATTCGAAGAAAACACGGTCTTTTTTGAACGGTTTATTGGTGAAACCCAGTGCCTGATCTACGCCCCATTCATCCTGACGGAATTCCCTAAAAGAGATAAATACGTATTGAAAGGCGTCTGGGGGATATGCCCTGAGCAAGAGATTGACAAATCAGAAGTCACAGCCCTGTTAAAGTCCCTGGATGGACCTTCCCAACAAGGCTCCATGCACTTTCTGCCCCTCATATGCCCAGAGTGTGGTTACAACCTGCCTGCCGTATCCGGAGCGGTGGCCCTCCTGTGCCGGAATTGTTCCAGGGCCTGGTGGGTGAGACGCGGAAGATTTTCTCCTCTCGTCTATGGGGCCTTGAAGATATCTGCGTCGAGCAAGGACCTCAGCTTTTTGCCCTTCTGGCACCTGACCATGGGCTTTTCTGGTCTGCCGATCAAGAGTAGAGCTGACCTGAGGCTTTCAGTGATATCATACCAGAATCCACCTGAAGCCTGGAGCCGGGAGGCGGTGCAGATCCTGATCCCTGCATTTAAGCTCAGTCCAAGGCTCTTTCTCCGGGTGGCAGGGAACATGAGCCTGGCACCCATTGATCTGTCTCAAGGGAATCAGGGCATGAAACCGGGATACAGAACTGAGCCGGTCAGATTACCCCTTGAAGAGGCAGCTCAGGCCGTAAAGGTCATCCTCTCAGATCTCCTTAAAAGACAGCGCAAACTATATTCCCTTATCCCAAAAACTCGCCTTAGACTGAGACATATCAAGCTGGTCTATCTTCCCTTCAAATTGCAGGGCAGGGAATTTGTAGACCTTTATTCCGGTCAGGCCATACCTGCCAATGCCATAGAGCTTGGGAAATCCATCTAGTTTTTGTTTGCAAACAAGTATTAAGGAAGTAATCTTAATATGTTAATTGTCCACAACCTGGTTGAGAAAACAAAATTTGGGATTTTCGTTCAGGCACTATATAGAACCTAATAATTGAGGGATTTAGGAATTAAAATCAGTGAAATATTTTCAATCCCTCTATCTCTTAAACTATTCAAGTGCTTGTAGTTCTTATTTTCGAGGTTAAAAATGACTAATCCGGTTTTTCAATGGAAACAAGGTGCTTTTCTTGCTGATTTTCACGTTCATTCACACTTCAGCAGGGCAACAAGTCCTGATATGCATCCAGGTATTATTAATCGTTTTGCCAAGCAGAAAGGGTTATCTGTTGTCGGCACAGGTGACTTCACCCATCCGGGGTATCTTGAAGAATTAAGGGAAGAATTGGAGCCTGAAGGCACAGGGCTCTATGTCTGCAAGGACGATCCTGAGGGTACAAAATTCATTCTCACCTCTGAGGTGTCTAATATTTTCACCCAGGGTGGGAAGAGTCGCAGGATACATACGGTTTTTTTCGCTCCTGATTTTCAGGTGGTAGAAGAGATCCAGGACCGTGTTGGTTCAATAGGGAATATTACTTCAGATGGGCGTCCAATCCTCGGCTTTCCGGTAAAGGAACTTGTCAGAATAATAATGGACGTATCCTATGACTGCTTTGTACTGCCGGCACATATCTGGACTCCATGGTTTTCTCTGTTCGGTGCAAAGTCCGGCTTTGACACACTGGAAGAGTGTTTTGAGGAACAGAGTGAGCATATTTTCGCCCTGGAAACCGGACTCTCTTCAGATCCCCAAATGAACTGGAGGCTATCCGCCCTGGATCAATACACTCTGCTTTCAAACTCCGATGCCCATTCCCCCCCCAAGCTGGCAAGGGAAGCAAATTGTTTTTCCTGTAAGCAAACCTATAAAGCAATTATCGCTGCCATCAAGGACCCTGGCCGTGGCTTCGATGGGACCATCGAGTTTTTCCCGGAAGAAGGTAAATATCACTTGGATGGTCACAGGGCCTGTAATATCTGCATGAAACCACAGGAGACAATCGAGCATAAAGGCAAGTGTCCGGTATGCGGCCAGAATCTCACAGTGGGAGTTCTGCACCGGATAGAGGAGCTTGCTGACAGGCCTGAAGGCTTTATTCCTGAAAACGCAAAACCCTGTGTACACCTTGTACCTCTTGAGGAAATTATCGCTGAGACATTTGGTGTGCGAAGTATCACAGGTAGAGTAAAAAAAGAGTACCAGAGACTGATTCAGCTTGGAAAATCTGAGATGAATATACTCCTCTGGAAGAATGAGGAAGATCTTCAGCGCTTTGTACCTGAAAGGATTTTAGAAGGACTACTGCGTATGAGAAAGGGTAAAATAAATATAAGTCCCGGTCACGACGGGCTCTACGGAAAGATCAGTCTCTTTTCCGAAGAGGAGAAGAAGGAGTTGCGTGGCTCAAGGGCAAAGGCGTTGGGAAAAGACAAGGCGGTGCAAATGGATCTGTTTTAAGAAAAGCACTTACAGCGAAAAAGCCGTAAGTGCTTGTATTCATTGGTACGCCAGGAGGGATTCGAACCCCCGACCTACGGATTCGTAGTCTGAAAACCCTATAATTTACCGCGTTTATCTATAACTAATTTTGGTTGATAAAACAACAAGTTAGATTTACTTTAAAATAATATGGATTTACGCCGGTTGACCGAAAAAGACGAAAAACATAGCACCGACATAGCACAGTTTTTCAATCAGTGGGCCACAGCGGGTTGACGACGATGGCAGTCAATGGGTCTAGAGCACAGGGAGGCACAAGACATGAAGCGGCAAGAGATAGCTTTCACCAAAAAGGCATTAAGCACGTTGCCATTGCCTGAAGGAAAAAAGCGGGCGCCCGGTTTGTGGACCTCCAGTAATTTCATTTCTGGGGGGCATCATGAACCGGATTTGTATTTTTTGTGGAAGGTCATTTGATCCATACCCAACAGTACCTGATCAACAGTATTGCTCTCGTCCAGAATGTCAGAAGGCACGTCGTCGGAAGTGGCAGAAGGAGAAACTTGCTACAGATGAGGCATATAGAGCCAATCAGGCTGATTG
>JAYEFH010000310.1:0-2019 GCA_034658555.1 Thermodesulfobacteriota bacterium
TTCAAACAAAAAATAATAAAATACAATTAAAAATTACTATACTATCTAAAATTTAATTTTTTACCACTCAATTTGAAAAATATCATGAAAAATTATAAGAATTGACCACACTCATTCCGGTTGACCCTAAATTTTCCCCTGAATATCGGCATTACCACACGAATGGGGATCAAATATCCGTTATTTACTACCTTCCATTTACCGTCATTGGTCAAACCTCCTCCAGTAATCAGACAATGGATGTGAGGATGAAGAACCAAAGTCCTGCCCCAGGTATGCAATGTCGCTATTATTCCAGGAAGGACTCCAAGATACTTCTCGTCACCAATCAGCTCCAACAAAGTACGGGATGCCGCCCAAAACAATAAAGAGGCCATAAGCCTGACATTACACAGCCAAAGCGCATTTAATTCTTCAGGAATGGTGAAAATTACATGGTAGTGGTCGGTTGCCAAAAGACGGGACTTCCATCCGAGCAGCCATTTCTCAATACGCAGAAAAGCGCACTTCGGACAGAAACGATGGCCGCAGGAATTATACCAGACCCGGTGAAAGTGACCATCAGGGCATGATTCCACATGACCGCCTAAGGCTGCTGTCCGACACATGAGCATCAGCCTGACCGCGCTGCGGACATATCCAGGGAGGGGATTGGCTTTCTCAAATGCCACAAAGCCCAATCTCAATGCCTCAGTAATCATAATAAAATTGTAGCATAACAGCTAACTGTTTGAAATACTTCCCTGTTTTTTTACAGTTTAGTCCAACGACAAGGTCAGCCGCCGCTAACCAAGCGGGGCACTGAACTACGGAATAGCACCCAACGATATGCGGGGCAAAGTATTTCAAAATTAACGGCCGCGGTTAGCGGTCCGCTGAAGCGACTGGTTCGGCCCCACACACTCTTTGACAACAAAGTCTGTATCGGGACAAACTGCATGCAAAAGCTCGTTGAATTTTGTGACTGTGGGAACTGAGCGCCCCTGTTCATAGCGAGCATAGGCATTACGAGATGATGCACCAAGACGTTCTGCTGCTTGGGACAGCGAGAGGCCACTAAGTTCACGTTTACGTTGCAGAAGAAAACTAACCAAGGACTTTGTATCTGATGTTCCTATTTCAAATTCGTCACCAGGACCCACGAACACTTCAACTCGAAATCCTGCTTGATTAGCCATGGTTTCCACCATGTCCACAGCCATCTCAAGGGCTTCCTTGCGTGTATAACCTTGAGTCATGGCATCAAGAATCGGGATTTCAGCCAGCCAAAATTTGCCATCTTTGTAAATCTTTCCTGAAAATCTCATAAATTCTCCCTTTTCTTTGCCTTACGGAGGATTGCGCGAGCCAACTTCTCGTTAATTTCAATGTGTCTCGGAATTGGCTCATGCCGATCACCATCAGTCCAGACATCATGCCTTCTGCCATGGCG
Source organism: Thermodesulfobacteriota bacterium (assembly GCA_034658555.1). Classification (GTDB taxonomy): domain Bacteria; phylum Desulfobacterota; class Dissulfuribacteria; order Dissulfuribacterales; family UBA3076; genus UBA3076. The sequence goes on from JAYEFH010000310.1 coordinate 1,433, forward strand.
AAGAAACCACCAGCCCATCTTTTTCAGAGTCTTCTCCAAATCTCTTCGTTTCACATCACAATTGTACACCCATCAGTATACAATATCAATACCAATGCGGATGACAGCCGAACATTTACGTATAGGGCAATTTTGCCTGATATCCTGATATTGAACAGACGAACAGGCAATTTTGCCTGCTTTCAATATTTAATATAGTATATTCCATGCCTATCCGATTAGCACAGGCTCGTCTGATTTTGCAGGATCGTATGTCCCTAAGCGCCTTAGGGTCCGGCGGTAAGATCATACCCCAAAGCCACCAGCCTGTGTTAACCGGATAGGCATGGTTCATTCTTTCTGATCATGAAAAACACGATAGAATAGGAAGAAATCTATGTCAAATAAGATTCTTGATGATATGCGTGATGTGATGCGGCGGCGACACTATTCGATTCGCACGGAGCGAAGCTACTGCGGAGTAACCGTTCATACTCCCTGGCAGCCGACAGGCTTTTGCAGGGTTTCAATCGCGGACAAGGTTGCACCAAAAGGCGTATTCTCAATGGATTGTGCTTTGAAACCCGAAAAAGGCTGTTGGCTGTCAG
>JAYEFH010000311.1:0-2016 GCA_034658555.1 Thermodesulfobacteriota bacterium
ATTGATAAAAAGTTGCTGATTTTGGCCTGACAGGGATTTCCGTTCCGGACCATGGCCGCGCCCATGGCGGGAAGCAGTTCCGGATGCTCCGGAATGATCAGATTATCCGGATTCTCAATGCCAAGCAAATTCATAAAGGCCTTGCGCAGCTCCGGGTTGAAGGTCAGTGGGCCGCCGCCGAAAATTATTTTTTCTTCAATATCCCGGCCCCTGGACAGGGCGGTGATTACCTGCAGGGCAACTACATGAAATATGGAAGCAGCAATATCTTCCCTGGATACATGGCGGCTAAACAATGCCTGGATATCGGTCTTGGCAAAGACCCCGCAGCGGGAGGCAATAGGGTAAATGTCCGTTGATTTTTTGGCCAGAGTGTTTAGCTCCGCCACCTTAACAGCCAAGAGAACGGCCATTTGATCGATGAAAGCGCCGGTTCCCCCTGCACAACTGCCGTTCATCCGGATGTCGGGACGAAAATGTTCATCGAAAAATACGATTTTGGAATCTTCTCCGCCGATTTCAATAAAAGTTCTGGCTTCAGGAAAAGATTCCTCTATATAGTGAGCTGAGGCCACTACTTCCTGGACAAATGGCAGCCCGAAGGTCTCGGCCACGCCCATCCCCGCAGATCCGGTAACCGCCAGATCAAGCACCACGTCGCCCAAGTCCCCAATGGCCTCTTCCATGATGCCCCGTGCGGTTTCCACGGTTTTGGCCTGATGACGTCGGTAGCGAGAAAAAATAATGTTGCCGTTCTCATCTAATATGACTGCCTTGGCAGTTGTTGAGCCGATATCAATTCCAGCAAAATAGGCATTATCCGCATTTATTATCATCTTTGTTTGTCTCCTAATTCCGAACGAACGCAGATGGCGGTTGCCTTTGCGGTTTTGCCTTGTTTCTTCACGCTCACATAATCCCTTGCAGAACAAAATGTATCCACTAATGAAACGATAAGTGACTCCATGTATTGCGGTGGGATAATGGTGAGCGGCCACATGTGTCTTTTGATAATATCCTCTTCTTTTTTGGAAAGACGTGTTATTTTACGCGCGTTTTTCAGGGCGATATTGTGGTGCCGGAAACCGTGCAATCTGGGTCCCTCACGCAGCCAGTCATAGTAGAAAAGATCGTGCAGTAATGCGCCCCTGATAATCGCCTCACAGTCCAGAGAAAGTCGCTTACCCCAGAGAAAGCTTAAGTAAGCTACTTCCTTTACATGCTCTAACCTTGTCTTATCCCTGTGGTGTTTGCATTCTGAAAGTTTTGCAACCCTTGGATCTTCAAGCAGCGGCCTTGCTTTGTTTATGAATTGTCTCTCCGTCAAGGTTTTTTCTTCCGGCGTCATGCTGAGAAAATTCCTGATTGAAACCGTCAAAAAATCCACCAGCATTATTGAGACCGTCATCCCTGTAAACAGGCCCTTGATCACCGGTGAAAGCCAGTTGAGAATATCTTGATATGGTGGCAATATGAAGTATTGGAAAGCGAAGGCCATCAATATCCAGTACATGGAAAATTTAAGGCAGATGTGCCCCTTATAGTTAAAATGCTGATCCGCATAGTCCCAAAGGCGGGTCTGAAAAAAGTATTGGGCAATAAGTCCTGAACTCAGTTCAAGTCCGGTTGTAATAACAAAATAGGCGAGTGCTTTAGTGGCCCAGTTGGATTCCTGCAACAGGGAAACCGCTTCCATGAGTATCAAAGCGCCAGTGCCGTAAAGGATGAGATACGGTCCCTTCAAGAGACCGGGGTTGACGAACCGCCTGTCACGCACAGAACGGTAGGAGACCTCCAGTATCCATCCAAGAATGGAAAAGAAGGAAAAAGAAAAAATTATGCTTAGAATATCAGTCTTCATCTTGTGAATCTTGATCCGTGTAGTCTATGTGCAAATTGCGTCTTGATTGCTCACTCGACACTTTTCTCAACCACCAGCCCAGAAGAAAGGAGGTTCAATAATTCAGTAAGATAATGCTCAATTTCTTCTTCGCTCTCTTGAATCAACCAGTTAAG
>JAYEFH010000312.1:0-2013 GCA_034658555.1 Thermodesulfobacteriota bacterium
AGGCTGCCACTTTTTTTGCGAAATCGTCACAATGGTCATATAATTATATGTAAGCGTTCACAGGGCACCGCATCTGCTTTGTTGTCGGGCACTTGAAGTACAGGAAGTACGTCTGCGTACCCGTCGCCTCGCATCTGCAGCACCCTGTAAACGCTTACAATTCGGTGGGTTGCGGTAAAACGGGTTGTAATCCCGTGAACGGTTACAAATTTCTAGTGTTGTCAAAGGGGGCCATCATTTATGTTCAGGGGATGTGAAGATGCAATAATGGCTCTCGCCCGATTATCGACCATGGTCAATGGGACCCTGGATCTTGGTGAGGTGTTGGACAATGCCATGAAGTCCGTTGAGGAATTGATGGATGCTGAGGCCAGCTCGATTTTTGAGGTCGATTATGAGCGAGATGAACTCTTTTTTCGATTAGCACGGGGGAACTGTGGGAATAAGGCACGTGAGATTCGGTTGTCCATTGGGGAGGGCATGGCTGGCTGGGTGGCCCTTAATAGAAAACCTTTGCTGGTGGCCGATGTCGACACGGATAAGCGCTTTAGCCCCAGGACGGATGAATATACAGGATTCAAGACTCGCTCCATGGCCTGCGTTCCCATAATACACAAGGTACGCCTGATAGGTGTGCTGGAGGTACTGAATAAACGGGGAGGCCCTTTTGATGAGCGAGATCTAACCATTTTGACAATTGTCAGCAACCAGATTGGTATTGCCATGGAGAATGCCCGCCTATATCAGCGCTTGCAGGAGAAATTTATCCTTACGGCGGATGAGCTCAGGAAAATGCAACAGAAGCTTATTCAAAGTGAACGGCTGGCTTCACTCGGACGGCTTTCCCATGCTATTGCCCATGAAGTGCGTAATCCTGTTATGTCCATTGGCGGTTTTGCCAGGCGTTGCAAGCAGAACTTTTCCCCTGAAAACCCGGACCACAAGTACCTTGACATTATTATTAAAGAGACCGCCCGTCTGGAAAAAATGGTACGGGATGTGGAAAATTATACCAAGGTGCGGCTGTCCGAGTTCAGGCCGATCAACCTTAAAGAACTCATAGAAGATGTCTCGGAGGAGTGGCGGCAAAACAGGTCACGTTCCGACATTGAAGTGCACCTTGAACTCCCCGGCGATGAGGTCTTCTTGGCCGGAGACGTGTGGTTGCTATCCCTTGCGCTTAAGAATTTGTTCCTGAACGCAGAAGAGGCCATGGTCAACGGAGGTACGTTATCCTTTTCCGCCCACCCCCAAGGAAAACAGATCATTTTCAAAATAGCCGATACTGGAAGCGGTATACCCCCCGAGGATCTCCCACAAATCTTTGATCCATTTTTTGCATCCAAGCCCAGATGTAGCGGATTAGGTTTGACGATTGTCCACCGTATTGTGAGCGAACACAAAGGTGAAATAAGTGTGAAATCCACCCCAGGGGAGGGGACTGAGTTTCAAATAAGCCTGCCCCTATATCCAGACGACATACAGCTAAGCGAATTGGAAGGAGTGCGCGGAAATTCTAAGAGCTGATAGGATATTTTGGGCCTTGATCATCGTTTGGGCCAGAAATCAAAAAGTAGATACTATGAGGGCCCCCGTTCTCAATCCCTATATCAGTAATTTCCCCTAAATCTCTGTAACTTCACAATAATTCAGGGTAAGATGTCTGGATTCCGGCGAAAGCCGGAATCCAGTGAATAGTCGCAAAATGTAATCTACCCCAACTTATTGATGAAGTTACAAATCTCTCCCAACTATAGTTACCTGTCTAATGACACCTGATAAAGTGCATCAAAATACTCTAAGCTCTTTTCCATGATTGCCTTATTATTCCCTTCGTTTTTCACGATTATTAACCTTATTGTCTCCAGTACCTTTGTGCTCTCATTATAGACCTTTTTCTCCCAGACGTTTATCTCAATGTCATGGATCAATCGTCCAATGTATTTTAGCCGGGGGTCCTTAAGGTTATAGTGCTCCAGTAATGTCTCATAGGTTGATTTGGTAGCATACCGT
>JAYEFH010000313.1:0-2012 GCA_034658555.1 Thermodesulfobacteriota bacterium
TAACCCTTTGCACTCCGTTACAGCCGGAGAGCTTCTGTTCCAGGGATTTGAAGTAGCTATTGTTACCCTTTTTCGGCTACCAACTTAAAGCGGGACAATTCGTAGGGTGGGCAATGTCCACCATCAATTGGCAATCGTTGCAAACTGCGTATATTGGTGGGCAGTGCCTACCCTAATGTAACACCTTGAGATTACGGGGTGTCCCGCCTTAAGTTGGTAGTCGAAATTTGTGCGACAAGACTCGTGTTTAGTCTGTGAAAATCTGCGTAATCTGTGGATAGAATGAAGAAGCCTCGCGGTTCCGCCCTTGCCTTCGGCTAGTATTTTCGGTACCATCATTTTCAAACAAGGAGAAACAGATATGGGTGATAAGGGGAAAAAAGACAAAGGCAAAAGGGAACAACAGAAAAAGGCCCAGCTTAATCCAAAGGAAAAACGAAAATCGAAAAAAGAAAAGAAGAAATAAAAAAGAGATTCGGAAATTTGTGCGAATCGAATGCTCCTTGATTTCGCCTTTTACTCCGGCATTGGAGTCAGGACCACCCAAGGTATGGGGATGTGTTGCTGAACTGTTTCAGACTGAGGAAGAGGTTGAGTCGCTTACATGCGCTGCCCTTGGTGGGCGATGGCACCAGGTACTTCAAGTTGTCATCAGCACAAACGGTGAGTTCCCTTGTAAAGGCGGAAAGGGCCGGAAGTATTGTGTCGTCATCGTCATTGAACCCGGCTGAAAAACATGCCTGAAGAGGCTACCAACTTAAGGCGGGACAGCTTGATTTTGCTTGATTGTGGAATTATCATGGAGTCAAAATGAACAAAAATGTCCCGCTTTAAGTTGCTAGCCCAAAATATTGAAAGACTTGAAAATCAAAGGATTCAGGCCATAATATCTTGTAATAATAAGAAAAAGAGATTCGCAGTTCACCAACCTACTTTTATGCCCTGGTCTGGCCTGATTCATAAGGCCATGCAAGTGGACACACTGGTGCTTCTGGATCAGGTCCAGTATCCAAGGGGATTTTCATGGATCAACCGGAACCGCTTAAAGGGAATGAGCGGACCGGTTTGGTTCACCATCCCGGTGATCAAAAAGGGACAGGGCCTCCAGTCCATTGACCAGGTTCGTGTCCTGAATGACCCACGCCGGTGGCGCAAACACCTTATGACCCTGGAGCACTGCTACAAGAACGCCCCGTTCTTCCAGGAACACTTTGCTTTTTTCGAGCAGCTCTACACCAGGGCGTCTGAAAAGTTGCTTTACTGGAACCTGGCCGGCATTGATCACATTTTTGGCTCATTTGATCTGCCTGGTTCTTACTTGCTTCAGTCAGAGATACGCGTCAAGGCCAAGGGAACCGGTCTACTGGTTGCCATTGCCGAAAGACTGGACGCAAATGAATTCGTTGCTCCCAGGGCAGGGAAGGGGAGGGTTGACACCGCCCTGCTGAAGGAGGCGGGGATCACTGTCCAATGGCTGGACTATCAGAGGCCTGTCTATCCACAGCTATGGGGAGAATTTATCAAGGACCTGTCGGCTACGGATCTTCTTTTTAACTGCGGTCCATACAGCAGAACAATCCTGGAACGGGCACAGAAGCAGGGTAGGGTAGTTGTCAGGTAGTGACATAGGTTATGGCCTCCAGAGATGAAATCAAAGCAGACTGTATGGATCCACATCCACTTCCATTCTTACGCCGGATGGTACCATGTCCGCTTTCCTTGATAAAATACCGGTGCAAAGTGCCCTTAGATTTGAAAGCGATGAGGATTTTAAGAGTATCTGCCACCGATAACGGTCTTTGATTTTTGCTCTGGGTGCCGGAGCGGGCCCCAGGACTTCAACTTGAGATCCGTCTGTACTCTTGATACCTTTTGCGAGTTTTTTTGCCAATCTTGCCACATTGCCCGTAGTGTCGCAGACTTGGGTCTTTTTCCGACCTGAGAAGCGAAGATTAATCAATCGTCCAAAAGGCGGATACCCCAGAGCCTTTCTAAACTTTGATTCCTTTTCA
>JAYEFH010000314.1:0-2001 GCA_034658555.1 Thermodesulfobacteriota bacterium
GTCCTTACCAGATCCTTTCGAACAATGTAGCCGTCAAAGGCATCTGCTCCGATCCTGTCGATTGCATCCAAATCCATTATCATTCACCACCAATAGTTGTAGATGTTTTTGCCATCACCCTGTCGGCTTTGTTAACCAGTACGATAAATGCGGCCGTCCCGTCATATCTATCATCTTCGACAAGCAAAGATACCATTCCCTCTTCTCCGACCTTTTTTTCTTTTGCCAGAATGCTGGTTGCGGGATCAGATGCCTTGGTCCGGATGTCTGCCCTGATATCAGAGTGGTCTCCTGTTACTTTAAATTTGCAGCGCAATCCCCGCCAGATAATATCATCAAATCCTGCATCGACTCTTTCTCCTGTATGGGTAATTGTCAAAACCGGCGTTAAACACTCCTGAAGACTTAATCCTCCATGCGCATATTCCATTCCCGACTTAAAACAGGAAATATGAGGGGCTATAGCGACATTCACCTCGTCCGTCCACCGCCACGGTACAATGAATACGGATGATGTCGCACTTTTCTTTAATATGGCGCACCTGCCCCATCTTGTTTCGGTTAAAAACTTGGGCATTTCGGTTTTGGGCAGCCCACCGGGCATCAAAATCCATCCGTGATCGGTTACGATTCTAATCTTTTGCCACCCGGCGCGGAAAAGAGATCGCACCCTCTCCACGATGCTTTGAATTTCTTCATCAATACGCAAGGCAAGTTTCCATCCCTCGTCATGTCCTTTATGATCAAGGTTGCCCTGTTCGGTCCATGCTTTCTTTGAGGGATCGCCCATCTCATCGGCCTTGAGTACCTGGATATCATTTTCTGTCAAAAGTTTATTAAAATTATATGAATTCAGGGGTTTTCCTGTTTCAGCAACATTGGGTTCAAAGTTTTGGGAATCCCCGCGCCCGGCTACCAGATGTGAAACAGGTGAAACCGCTGCTTTGGCGGTCGATGTTACGGTCGGCAGACTGGCCCACCTGCTGCTTAAGGCGATTTGATACCCGTACCCCTCAAGCTCGTCCTTCAACAACTGCCCGACATCAAAACGCAGTCCGTCTGAGAACATCAGGCACTCGCCATCCTGAATCCCAATCGATTCAACCGTATCAACATTATCTCCCGGATAGGAACTATCCTCTACCATATCCTGGAACCTGGCAGCAGCATCCTTTACCCAGGGAAGATAAACCGACCTGATCGCAGAAATGACCGCTTTCACATCTTCAGCCTGGCGGACACAGGCAAGAGCTTTTAAGACTTTGGCATCGACCTGCCAGGCGGCTTCCATATACAAGCTCATCATGCCTTGGATAGTTGCTCCGCCAATAGGTTTTTCGGTCATTTTAGCCAGAGCTGCCAGATGCTCCATACTCATGGCCAAAGGCGCCTGATCGAGTTTGGCCCATACCCATTTGCGTCTTTCCGAATGGCTTTTTTCCAATTTTTGCAATTCGGTAACGGCTTCATGGGCAGGTATTTCTCTAAGTGCAGTTAAACGGGACCTCAGGTTTGATTCTAAAAGTTTACTTGTCTGCGGCCACGAAGCGTTATCCGGAAGCAACTCCATCTGTGCAGGGGCAGCCTTTGACAAAAGGTCGGGAAGATGGGGATAAAGCCTGGGGGATTCTTCAAACCGTTTCCATACTCCTCCCCATTTCCCCATTTTTTCAGCAATCTTTTCCGCAGCCGTCAGTTCACCATCAGTTTGAGGGTTAAAACTGTACTCGGTTACACATACAGAACAAAAGGCATCCCATTTTTCATCCGCCCACTCTTTCCTAATCCCCTCAGGATCATCCATCCATCGCAAAAGATCTCGAACCGGATCAGGCGTCAGCAGTTGATCAAATTCAGATGCATCGAGGCGCATGCCTTCCAGATTCGCCACCGAAGTCTCCGCCAGTTGTATGAGGGCCCTTTTCATGGCTTTCCTGGTCTTGCCGTCGGCAGCTACATCAAGGCCCAGTCCGCCGTCCTTTGACTGTAAAAAGGCTGGAA
>JAYEFH010000315.1:0-8904 GCA_034658555.1 Thermodesulfobacteriota bacterium
GGCCGCCGACACCCGAAGAGGTGACACAGTATGATGACTGGCACCGTAGACGAATTTCCATTAAACCCGGAATAACCGGATTGTGGCAAATCTCAGGCCGCAGCAGGATTGATAACTTCAATGAAGTGGTCAAGCTTGACCTTCATTACATTGATGAGTGGTGTCTTCAAGACGATTTTAAGATTCTATGGCGCACGTTTTGGGTGATTGTAGCAAGGAAGGGGGCCTGCTAGTTCTGGTTTTTTAACTAATCTCGAAATGAGAAGAGCCTCAGTGCTCAGCACTTCCTCCATCTGGAGAAAGTGGGACAAATTTCTTTGTTTTTTATTCCTATTTTTCTACAAGCCCACTAAAAAATATTTCCTATTGCATTGTTATCGAGTTTACTGTGAAATGATGAAGGAAGTCAAAGAAACAGTTATTTTTTCTGTAGTTGTTGCCGAAGAGGATATAAAGAGGGAAAAATCCAAGGCCGGAGAACTCAGGCGCAGTAGATGGTGGTGCCGGAAATGTGCTAAAGGTGTTTGCTTCTACTGTGGGAAGCGCGTGGGGCATTCCAGTCTTACAATGGATCATGTTGTTCCCTTGGTACGAGGTGGTCGAAGTATTAAGAATAACCTGGTGCCTGCTTGTAAGGAATGTAATAACAAGAAGAAATATCTGTTGCCCATGGAGTGGGAAGAATATCTTAAGGGGAGAAAGGAGTAGAGGATGGTGAAAACAGGTTCGTTTTTTGAGTGGACTTTAGCAAGGTTCAGAAGTGAGACGATTTTTATTCTGTTGGTTGCCGGCGCTTTTTTTTGTCAGGGATGCTCAGCTACAAATGTTAGCAAGAATACCGAGCAAAAGACGATCCCTGTAGAGGACGAATATATCATCGGTCCCACTGATATACTTGAGGTACATGTTTGGAGAGAACCCGACCTGTCTCGCACAATACCCGTACGGCCTGATGGCAAGATAACCTTGCCCTTGTTGAATGATGTGCAGGCTTCCGGACTTACTTCTCTGGAGCTAAAGGCCGAAATTGAGAAAGGTTTGGCCAAATTCGTGGAATCTCCTACCGTGTCCGTGGCAGTCCAGGAAATACACAGTAAGAATATATTTGTATTGGGACAGGTCGTATCTCCAGGAGGTTATCCACTACAACAGGATCTGACAGTCCTTCAGGCACTGTCTCTGGCAGGGGGGTTTGCAGAGTGGGCAGATAAAGGGGATGTTGTTATTCTGCGCAATGAAAATGGAAAACAGTCGCGAATAAAGTTTGATTACACGAATGTTTCAAAGGGTAAGCATCTGGAGAAAAATATAGTCTTACAACCAGGTGATACTATAATAGTTCCTTAGGAACGGGAGATAAATAGTACGTTCCTTAGTTTCGATATTATAAGGTAAGTTGATATGAAACTGTTCGGTTTTTGTTCTTTCCGGTTTTTGGGCCGGGCTTTCATCTTGGTTGTGGTTGCAGTTTTGTTTGCTGCGACTTCATGGGCAGATTGGCGCTTTTTACCATCACTTGAGCTGGAGGAAAGCTATGACAGCAATATAGACTTGGATTCTGACAACGAGACCTCTGATTTTATTACCAGACTCATTCCTGAATTACGCCTGGAAGAGGTCAGTGCGACCAGGACCTTTGCAGCCGGCTATAGCATGTCACTGAACAATTATAGGCGTCATAGTGAGGATAACTATATCGGGCACACGGGTGAATTAAGTTGGGATCAACAGCTCAGCCGAAATCTTTCCTGGCACATAATGGACACTTATTACAGGTCTGAGGAGCCGTTGGAAGAGGATCCGGAGTATACCGGAGTACGTACCAGGAATGAGTATTCCAGGAACACAGTAGATACGGGATTTACTTATCAATTTGGTGCAGAGGACAGGGTGACCGTCTCGTATCTTGATAACCGCTTGCAAAATACTGATCCGGAGATTGAAGATGATGTTGAATATGGTCCTGCTCTGGAGCTTGAATACTGGCTCACCCGTTCACACGGTCTCGTCCTGGGTTATTCCTGGAGTCGTATAGACTATAAAGACGATGATCCGTCCGAAGAAATAAATGAATTTAACCTTGGCTATCAATGGCGTTGGTCTCCACATACCATGCTGCACATGGACTATGGACTCGTGTTGTTTTCATCTAAGGCCCCGGCCGAAGAGGAAGACGACTACAACGTACAGAGCATAGCCGCGGGCTTTGATCATGATTTTGGACCATCATACTCTCTAAGCGCTTCATTAGGGTACTTCTTCCATAATCCCAAGAACTCTGGACCGGAGACGGGGTCAACATATGGCCTTGACCTGGTCCGCAATTTTTCCAGAGGCTCTGTAACTCTCAGTGGTGAGGGGGGCTATACGTTAGATTATTCCGGTGCGGAGGCCGATGGTTTTACAAAGTACAGGGGTGTTTCCCTTTCCCCCGCCTACAGTATATCCCCAAGGATCGAGCTATATGCATCAACTTCATACAGGTATGAAAAGGCCGAGGAGGGAGAAGAGGATACAAGAGATGAAACCTGGGAGGCATCGGTAGGTACGTCCTATCAGATATTGCCTTGGCTTTCCGGCACTCTTGAATTGACTCAGCGGGAAAGATCCTCTTCTGAGGATGACGATGAATACCGGGACAGCCTGATACTCTTGAGGCTGAGAGGCACCCATGAATGGAGGTAAGCGCTTACAATTCGGTGGTAATCATTTACTGATGGGGGCGTAGAAAAAAAGATGTTTAAAAACGCGCTTTTTGTTCAAGAGTAGGAATTCTATGGCAACCGAACAGGGTGGACAGAAGCCTTTCGACATTTATCTATACCTTTCCCTGCTTTTGCGCAGGAAGTGGGAGATCATCTTCTGTATGATCCCGTTTCTGTTGGCCGGTTTGCTGTACTGCCTGTTTTCTGCAAAGATCTACAGTACAAGCACTACTATAGTGGTCGTGCCGCAGCGGGTACCTGTAGAGTATGTGCGGTCCACAGTTACAGGAGATATTGATGAGCGCGTTCGGGGTATATGGCAGGAGGTCACCAGCCGGACAAGTCTTGAGCGGATCATTGAGCAGTTCAACCTCTATCCTGAGATCAGGGAACGTCTACCAATGGAGACGGTTGTTGGGGAAATGAGAAAGAAGATCCAAATAGACAGTCCCAGGTCGGCCCGTTCAAACACCTTCACATTGTCCTATGAGGGGGCGGACCCTATTCTCATTACCAGGGTTGTCAATGCCCTGGCCAACATGTTTATAGAAGAAAATCTCAAGTTAAGGGAGATGCAGGCCAGGGGTACAGCAGAGTTTTTGTCCGAAGAGCTTGAAAAGGTCTATAGTGAGTTAAAACACAGGGAAGAGGATCTGAAACAGTATAAGATGGAGCATATGGGCGAGCTTCCTGAACAGAGTGCGAGCAATCTGGTCATGCTCCAGCGTTTCCAGGAAGAACTTGGGACGCTACAGGAAAATATCAGGAGTGCTGAAGACAGGAGATTGTTGTTGCAGCGCCAACTTGCTGAAGAGAAGAGCATTTTGAGGGCAACAGCGCCCGGCGTTGTCGGTCCCCAAGGGGACGGGGCCGCCCCCCATCAGGCCCCAACTACACTGGAAGGTCTGAGGGAGAGGCTTAAGTCTCTCAGGACACGTTATACTGATACACACCCGGACGTGGTAATTGTCAAAAAGCTTGTTGCCAAGCTTGAGAAAGAGCAGGAGATAAGGAACGAGTCTTCAGATAAGGAGGATGCAGAAAAGGGGGAGGATATGGAATCTCCGGTTGATGTAGGAGCTTCGGAGAATGCCATCATCGTGGGGCTTAAGTATCAGCTTAAAGGCCTGGATTTTGACATCAAGGCTATGAAGGGATCGAGTAACAATATCCGTAAACAGATAGCTATATACCAGGAGCGTATTGAGGAGACCCCCAAGAGGGAACAGGAAATGATTGACCTCACGCGCGACTATGACAACTTGAGGCTGTCCTATGAAAGCTTATTGACTCGCAAGATTGAGGCTGAGCAGGCAGCAGCCCTGGAAAGGAGACAAAAAGGGGAGCAGTTCAGGGTGATAGATCCGGCAAGAATACCAGTGGTGGCTTTCAAACCCGATCTAAAAAAGATTTTGGCTATGACATTGCTTTTAGCTGCAGGCGCAGGGTGTGGTCTGGCCTTTGGCCTGGAGTTTCTCAGCAAGGTATTTTATGATCCAGATAAGGTGGCAAAGACGTTAAACATCCCGGTGTTAGCCTGTGTGCCCCTTCTTTTGACTAATGCGGAGAAGCGGAAAAGGAGGCTCAAGGCATTGTTTTTAAGTTTATTCGCCGTGGCGGGTTATGCAATGGTAATAGTCCTCTTGTTTGTTTTGTGGAGCAAGGGCCCCGGTGCCCTTAAAGGCCTTTTCTGAATCGTATGTATCTTAGCTATTATGGACTGAATGAACAGCCCTTTTCCATCTCTCCTGATCCAAGGTTTCTTTATCTTAGTGAAATCCACCGTGAGGGACTGGCTAATCTGACCTATGGAGTTGCTCAAAGAAAAGGCTTTGTAGTAATAACCGGTGAGGTGGGTACTGGTAAAACCACCTTAATACATGCCCTTCTTGCAAATGTACCACAGAAAGTGAGGGTTGCCTTCATATCCAACCCTACTCTGACAAGAGAGGAGTTTTTTTACCTCTTAGCAGATGCATATAAGCTGGGTGCAATAGAACACAAGGCCCACTTTCTTGTTAAGCTTACACAGTTTTTAGAAAAGGCTTATAATAGTGATGAAAACGTTGTGCTGATCGTGGACGAGGCCCATTCCCTGACTCACGAGCTGTTGGAGGAGATAAGGCTGCTTTCCAATCTGGAGACCGCGGGTCACAAGCTGGTAAATATAATCCTGGTGGGGCAACCTGAGCTTGATGAAAAACTGTCCGGTCCGGAGATGAGGCCGCTGACACAGCGCATAACCTTAAGGTATCATTTGTATTCCATGACCCGTGAGGAGACAGCTAAATATATAGAGACCCGTTTGATCAGGTCTGGGGCTAAAGATTCGGGTATATTCACTGAGGCTGCAATACAAAGCCTTTATGGGTACTCCAGAGGTATTCCAAGATTAACAAATATCTTGGCAGACCATGCACTTCTTACAGGTTATGTTAAAAATCTGAAACGGATTGACAATAAAGTAATCGAGGAGTGTGCGGGTGAATGCAGGCTGTCCGGCAGCAAGGGCGAGAAAGATGCGGAGAGTGTAACAATTCCGCCTTACCGCAGATACAGCAGATTCATCAAGGCCGTGATGATTATAGTTGTGTTGTTGGGATTACTATTTCTATGGTGGGGCGTTCTGGTGGATTAGTGTCTGAACGAAAAGGCCGTTCAGACACTAATTACGAATGATGTAAAATAATAAGTGAATATTTAAAGGGCACAGAAAAAAATGGGTAAGATTGCTGATGCCTTGGATAAGGCAAGGAAAGAGCCGGCACGAAAGAAGGATCAGTTAAGGCCATCCAGCAAGACGGGGTCGAGAGAGCAAGAGCGGGCACGAGTTCAGCATGAGGTAAGTCCGAAACCAGTCCAGGATACGAGTGCTTCCAAGACAGATATTCAGACCGGGGAAGGGGCCGGATTTGTATCAGAGGCCCTTCAGTGTCCGATTGATCCTAAGCTGGTGGTATTTCACGAACCCGGGTCTCCTGCTGCGGAGCGCTTTAAGGTGCTGCGGTCCCAAATCCTTTATCCCCGGGACGGTAAAGATCGCAGGGTGATACTTGTGACCTCTGCCATGGAGGCGGCCGGCAAGACCATAGTGGCATGTAACCTGGCAGTAAGTATTGCTCAAGGTGTAGATCCTTATGCCCTTTTGATAGATACTGATATCAGGAAAGCAACTGTGCATCGAATGCTGGGGTTTGAGCCGGCCGAAGGACTTTCAGAATATCTCCGGACAGATGAACCCCTATCAAAATACCTGATCAGGACTCCCATGATGAAGCTGACGGTTCTTCCAGCCGGCCGTTCTGTTGAGAATCCCGCCGAACTTCTGACTTCTGATAAAATGAGACTTCTCTTTGATGAGGCGCGAAAGAGATATCCGGATCGTTTTATTGTCGTGGATTCTCCTCCTGTCAACCTGGCGGCTGAAACCTCGAGCCTTTCTCAAAATGTCGATGCAGTGGTTTTTGTGGTTCGTTCTGGTTATTCCAGTCAGGATTTGATAGAAGATGCCATTGCCAAGGTGGGTGAGGATAAGATTCTGGGCATAGTCTTTAACTGTTTTGAAAGCCCACCCTGGAAATATTCCTATTATAAAAAGAAATATCCTTACTATAGCTCAAATGAGCAGACCTAGTTCAAAATAAGGAATCCATTTATTAGCGGTCCCACTATCCATATGGCTGGTTTATGATCAGAGTTTTTGGAAAAAAATATTCCATCAGAAGGCTGTTTTTTTTCAGTGGCGAAGGCCTTTTTCTGTTTTTCTCTTTGGTTGTGGCGGTAGCCTATCGTCATGGTGGAGATATTTCCGCATCTGATATGCTGTCCCTGTGGCCCAGATTGTTTTTGATAGTTTTTGTCTGCCTTTTGTGTCTTTACTATTATGATCTCTATACTTTCAGGTCCGGGTTTAACTATGTGGAGATGACCATCCGCCTGATCCAGGCCCTGGGTAGCGCCTCCATTTTTCTGGGATTTTGTTATTTTGTCTTTCCTGTCCTCTTGCCCGGCCGATGGGTCTTTTTGGGAAGCCTGCTCGTCTTTGTTTTTCTCAGTAGTCTTTGGAGATACTTCTATTGCTGGATGCTTAGAAAAGAGTGGTGGACCATTCCTGTCTTGATTGTAGGGTCAGGCTCTTTTTCTGAAGAGATAGTCCGAGAGATTAAGGAGAAGCGTGACTGCGGTTTCAGAGTTGCCGGTGCGGTATTGGACCAGATACCTGCTAAGGAAGAAGCTTATGGCAACACCGTGGTCTTTAATTCTTTTTCCAATTTGTGCCAACGGGTAGGTGAGACAGGGGCTGATGAAATAATAGTCGCCATGGACCAGCGCAGAGGGCGCCTTCCTGTGAATGAGCTCCTGGAGTGCAAAATGGAAGGTGTGCCTGTTCTTGAGGGAGAGTCTTTTTATGAGGAGCTTACCGGTAGGATATTGATTGATAAGATAAATCCCAGTTGGCTGATTTTTCACAAGGGTTTTAAAAAGTCGTGGATAATGTTGGCAACAAAGCGATTTATTGGTACATGCATATCAGCTCTTGGCCTTTTTTTATCATCCCCGATCATTTTGCTTACTTCCATTTGTATTAAGTTGGATTCCCCCGGTTCGATATTCTATAAGCAAGAAAGAGTAGGCAAGGACGGCAAGTCCTTCACTTTAATTAAGTTTCGTTCTATGGGACAGGACGCAGAGCATGGAGGGGCCGAGTGGGCAAAGCAGGATGATGTCAGGGTCACAAAGGTTGGCAAAATAATCCGCAAACTCAGGATAGACGAGATTCCTCAGATGTGGAATGTCCTCAAAGGCGAAATGAATTTTGTGGGGCCCAGACCTGAGAGGCCGCAATTCGTGAGCGAGCTGGCAAAGAAGATCCGGTATTATGATCAGCGCAGCACTGTTCAGCCGGGCATTACAGGCTGGGCTCAGATCAGCTATCCTTATGGGGCGTCAGAGGAAGATTCAAAAAAGAAACTTGAATACGACCTTTTCTATATCAAGCATATGTCTGTAATACTGGATCTTTATATAATACTTAAGACCGTTAAGACAATCCTTTTCAGAGAAGGGGCTCGTTAGTTGTTTCAGCTTTTATCCCGGCAAGAACCTTGGTGCATACGGATAAATTTGGAAGGCCCCGCATATCGCTGAGTGCTGTTCCGTAGTTCAGAGCTCCGCATGGTTAGCGGCGGCTGACTTTGTCGTTAGCTCTAGATAATAGAAGGGATGTTAGATGAGTTAAGATCCCATATATATTCATAAACTAACTGATAAGGTCTGCCAAATTTCTGAACAGCGCATCTTCCTGGTTGGCGCAGTCATGCAAGATGTCAGCCATGGCAGGATATGTATTTCCTTCTAATGCCCGTCCCTTGCAGTTACGCACGCCAAATAATGCAAATTCGCGCCACCGATCGCCAATTTCCGTCATCTGTCTGGAAATATTGAGTAGTCGCTTATCTCCAAGAATTTCCGCTGGTCAATAATACGGTCAAGGGCATTCATGGCCTTTTCCGGGTCTCGGAATTTGTGCCTCTTGGTCTGAACTCCGAGTCCTTTTGTCACTCGTTTAAGGATTTGTCCGGTAGCACCACGAAATGTCGTCAATGGCAGCCCATTGATTTTGATAAAAGGGAAGTAGCCGAAAAACAGCGCCGCGCCTATGCCAAAGGCCAAAGACTCAGAGATATTTATACCATGGTGAGAAAGGAGATTTGCAGTAACCCCACTTTCGCAGTGAGCCGATTGCCGATGTATAAAATTGATTTTCAGGCTATTTGGGGGCATTATCAAGAGCAAGATTTGAAAATTCCGGAATGTCAAAAAGCTGCTCTGCGGAAATATTAAAAATTTTGGCATATCGTTCCAGAATGGAGACCTTGAGACGCCTGAATACAGCGGGTTTGAGATGCCGCCTCACTCTCCAGCGAGACAGATGGACATATTTGGCCAGCAGATTGGTATCCATCTGATTTTTTACCATGTAATATGCCAAAGGGCTCAGCTCCTTGGCATATACCTGTTTTATTACATCGGACATCTGTTTACTTATGAGTTCCCATGCCTGTTTATTGGCAATATTGGCTGGCCCTCGCCCCATTAATCTGAAGTTCCCGAGACATTTCTCTCTCAAAACTCAAAAATATGATTTTATTACAATAGGTTATGTTGCCTGAGACACATTTTTGAGGTCGATTTTGTA
>JAYEFH010000316.1:0-8902 GCA_034658555.1 Thermodesulfobacteriota bacterium
TCATGGCAGGCATAAACGCCGGCCGGCAGGTGCGGGAAGAGGACCCTGTGATTATCGACCGGTCTCAGGCCTACATAGGCGTACTGATAGATGACCTTGTGACCAAGGGCACAAAAGAGCCATACAGGATGTTTACCTCAAGGGCGGAATATCGGCTGCTCCTGAGGGAAGATAACGCTGATCTCAGGCTCATGTCTCTTGGAAGACGTATCGGTCTTGTGGATGATAATGCATGGGGACTGTTTGAAAGGAAACAACAGGAAATTTCGCGTGGTCTTGAAATAATCAGGCGAATAAAGCTCCGCCCCGGGGCGGAGTTGAATAACTGGCTTCAATCCCTTGGTTCAAAATCCATCAGGCAGCAGGTCAGTATTGAAGACATACTGCGTCGCCCTGAGCTTGATCTTAAAGCTGTGGCCGAGAGATATACCGAGCTGAAGGACTTGTCCTCTGAAGTGGCATGCCAGGTGGAAATCAAGACCAAGTACTCAGGCTACGTCGCTCGTCAGGAAGCTGAGATAGCCAAATTCCGAAAATGGGAATCTGTCCGCCTCCCATATGACCTGGACTATAAAAACATCCCCGGGCTGTCCAATGAGATCAAAGAGAAGCTAAGTGCTCAAAAACCTGATTCCCTTGGGAGGGCCTCACGGATTTCAGGAATTACACCGGCTGCAATCACGGCAGTCCGGATCTACCTGAAAAAGAAGGGGTTGGCTTGATTGGAAAATTCAACCTGAAAGAGGCCCCCTGCTCGACTTCTTCCAGTTCAATGCCGCCACCCATCTGCAGGGTCAGGTCTCTGGCAAGAAACAGGCCCAGCCCCAGCCCTTCCTCTTTTGTGCTTGCAAATGGCTCAAAGAGCCTGTCACGCATGGTCTCAGGCACTCCCGCGCCATTATCCTTTACCCTGACAATCACCTGCTCATTATCCCTTACTGTACTTATAGACAGAAGCGAGGCGGCAGTTTCCGATGAAAGGGCATTTTGCCCGAGCAAAAACAGCAAATTTTGTAACAGATCCGGATCTATCTCAATGGTAATTTCATCCGGGCACTCGATACTTATCTCGCATGAATGATCCAGAGAATCGAGTCTTTTCTTTACATCATCAAGTAAGCAGCATAGTTCTACATCTTTGAAATATGGCTCTCTTTCCTTATAGAAATTCGATATTTCGTTTATTTGTTTGGCGAGATTTCTGGCCTCATGATAAATGGCTTCTGTCTGGTCCTTTAATGCCATATCCGTGCTTAGATGTCTTGCGAGCATCTGTGCCTGTCCGGCCAGTATGGCAAGAGGAGTCTTTACCTGGTGGGCCATCTGCGCAGTCATCTGGCCAAGAAGGGCCAGCCTTTCATGCTTTTTAAGCTTCCGTGCCATAAGAAAGCTCTCTGTGATATCCTGTACAAGGACTAAATCCTGAGATTCGGAAATCGGCAACATGCTTAATTGAACAATAGTCTGGTCTAACTCAAGGATTCTGGGACTGTTTTCTTGCAATGACGCCAATAGTCCGGTTAAGGACTGACCGCTTCTCATGTCCTCGGGCAATAGCTCCACAGCACTTCGGTTTATCTCGTTTATCCGGTTGTCTTTAATTTCCACCAAACCTAGATGAAGGGCATCAGCCACTTCCCTAAGCCGCTTTGACGCCTCTATTGCTTCCTGATATTTTGCTGAAGCAAGCCCGACAAGCAACTCCGAATGGAAAGATGACGGTTCGGTATTTGAAGCCCTGCGTTTCCGTAGAATCACCACCAGGGCCATACACGTAAAAAGCCAGAGTAAGAGTAAAATGCTTAGAGAGAAAAAACAGGTTACTGACATTACACCCCTTTATCGTTTTCGGTAAAAAGGCTAAAGAAGTTAAATACAGACAACAGGAGTCCCGAGTCTCTAAGATCGGATTGAAGTTGATTTATGTCAAAAAACGTGTCTTTTTCAGCAGGTCTGAATGCATAACAACTGATTGTACCTCCCTGCGGAATGCGCTGAACCTGTTATATTTTTCATTATAGTATTCATGGAGTATTTCTACTGCCTTGTTTTTTTGGTCCATTTCCAGGTAAGTCTCGGCAAGAGAGCCCAGTACCTGCGCAGCCCTATTATAGGCGGCCCTGTGCTTGTTGGAAACAATGTGCTCAATCCGGCCCTTTCCGATTTTTTCAGCCCATGGGAGATATTCGAATGCCTGGGATTTTGCATCTTTTTTTTGTTTTAATCCCTTGATGATTTCCTTATAAAATGATGTGCTTGTGTCGTAATCAATGGAAAACCTCCCTGAATATACTGATTTTTCGTTTGCATAGCCCATTAGGAGGCTTTTTATTGTCCCTGCCTTGTCTGAGTGGCCGGCAAGAACCGATAGAACGGACCCAAAAACCACACCTGCGGGACTACGGTAAGACCAACCCACACTTTTTTCATTTTTTGCCATGGCAGCCGCGCTATCCAGCTTGCCTGACATCAAGAGGGTTTTTATGTAAAGGATTTTTTCATCAACATCGACTGATTTGCGGGCCTTGAAAAAATTAATAACCGTATCAAGTTCCTCATTCCTTGCATTCTGTTTTGTTGCTTCATCCACAAGATCGAGCAGGTTCTGATCACTCATATGTGAAAAAACCCTTTCCCGTTTTCCGAGCAGCAAATGTCCCTCATCATTTAGTTTTCCTGCCGCATCTATCATCAATTCTGCAACACTTTCCCTGAATTTTCCTTCTTTTAGTGCTTTCAGGCCTTCTGTGCTTACAATAATAATGCCTTTCTGATCATTTTCCTTTTTCAGGATATTAAGCCAGAACACGTATCCCTGGGGTTGGTTGTTTTTCCATTTTTTCGCCAGCCTTGATACTCCGCTGATGCCTTCAAGACGGTTAACCGCTTCCAGGAGCAAAACCGCAGATCTTCCTTTTGTTCCTCTTTCAATCAATACTTCCTTCCAGGACGGAAAGAATGATTCCATCCCTTCCATCTCGCCCGGCCTCGCATCAATAACATCCTGCATCATGGGATAATTTTCATCATATTCATCTTCATTGTGAGGGACAGACGCGTTAATTTCCATAGCCGAAACAAATTCATCCAGCCGTTTTCCCGTACCTGATGTTTCATAAATACAACGGCAATATCCAGCCCTTGCCTCCCTGATATCTATTTCATTCAGGTATAAATAATCTGCTTGCTCCTTGATATAACTGATCAAACTAAAAATGGTTCCATACACTTCCCGTGCATCTTCAAGTCTGTCATCCAGAAACAGGCTTTCAGCATCATCAAAAAAGGCTTCCAGCTCTTCAACCTGATACTCGCTGACATAGTCAGGATCGTCGTCATAATATTCATCATCTTCCCAGTAACTTCCGTCTTCGATGGACTCGATCCTTTCCTCAATGCTTTCCCTGAGCGCCTGAATATCATCAAGAATCTGTTTAATCACACCTGCGTCAGGCATCATTTCCACCCTGTGATCAGGGAGATATGACCGAAGCTTTTCCAAAAAGCCGACCCTTCCCGAGGTCGGGACATCCTTTGCGAAACTGATAATGATATCTGTCAGCTCTTCATTTGAAAGGGTGCTGCAATACCCGGTAATTGTATCCAGGTAAGGTTTCATGGCTATTTTGGATTTTTTCACTATTCACCTTTCTTTCATGGAAATATGGCCTAATACAGCGGATGGAATATACGATTGTGTCTGAACGGCCTTTTCGTTCAGACACCAGTTACTTCATTAAACCCTTCTTTCTTTTTGCGCCCACTAGCCATACCAGTATAATACTAAATTCGTACAAGACCAGAAGAGGTCCGGCCAGGAGTATCTGGTTGAGGATATCAGGTGTCGGGGTAAGGATTGCTGCTGTGAGAAATATTATAAGAATGGCATACTTGCGGTATTTCCTGAGTGTGTGGGCATCCAACAGGCCTACAAGGCCCAGAAATACTATGAAAACCGGTAGCTCGAAGGCAATCCCAAAACCCAGAAGAAGGCGGATCGTCAGCGTAAAATATTCGTTTACACTGGGCAAGAGGCGCAGGCTTTCACCTGAATAACCGGCAAGAAATTTGAAAGCAGTGGGGAATACCACCATATATCCAAAGATTGCGCCCCCAATGAACAGGAATGATGAGCATATGACAAAGGGCAGGGTCCAGCGTTTTTCATGTTCATACAGCCCAGGGACCACAAATGCCCATATCTGATATAGAATAACAGGACTTCCCACAAAAATTCCGCATGTGAGAGCCAGCTTAAGATAGGTAAAAAAGGCCTCGGGATATGATGTAAAGATCAGGCTTGTTTCAGGAGGCAGGACTGCCTCAAGGGGTTTTGAGAGCACGGCAAAGATCGGCTTAATTACTGAGTAGCAAATGCCAAAACCTACACATGCCGCAATAAAGCAAATAATCAAACGCCGGCGTAATTCCGCAAGGTGCTCTGTAAGACCTGTTTTTTCCTGGACGGCAAGCAGCAGGCAATAAGCAGGCAGTGCGGTCGCTTTATCAAAATTCATAGAACCAGTCATTTTTGCTGAGTATTGTGGCCCCATCGGCCTCTACAAGCGCCATGTTTTCAAGACGAATCCCGCCCTGATCCGGGAGATATATCCCGGGTTCAACAGTGACTACCATCCCGTGCCTTAGCTTTTTCCTCGATCGTTGTGAGAGGATCGGCGCCTCATGGACTGCAAGCCCCACTCCGTGCCCAAGGGAATGGACGAATCTTGGGCCGTAGCCCGCATCCTTGATTACATCTCTGGCTGCTTGATCCACCTGCTTGCCTGTAAGCCCGGCTTTAAGGGCTTTCTGCGCGGCAACTTGGGCCTGGCGGACGATAGCGTATACCTCCCCGAAGGGCGGTCTGGGTTCACCAAGGAAAATAGTCCTTGTCATGTCCGAGCAATATCCTCCAAGCCTGGCCCCCATATCTATGAGTATTGGCTCGCCCTCTCCGATTGGTCTGTCTGTAGGCACGGCATGGGGCAGGGCGGCATTGGGGCCGGAGGCCACGATGGGAGAAAAGGAAGGACCTTCCGCATGTTGCCATAGCCCCTCGATGATACGCCAGGCAATTTCCTTCTCAGTCATGCAGGGTTTAATGTCTCTCCATATGCCTCCAAACACTTTTTCAGCCGCAGAAATGGCCTTTTTAAGGGACTCAATCTCTAAAGACGATTTAATTGAGCGCATAGTCTCGATCCGGCCCCCAAGTGAGACAAACTCTGTTTTAGGCAGGGCCTTTTTAATGGCATCAAGGCGCTGGCAAGACAAAAAAATAGGTTCGTAGGCAAGCTTATGTACACTGCAATCGTGCATTAGATTTTTCAGGGCATGGGCCAGACCACGTCTGTATATGACTAAACGCCAGTCAGGGACCTCATACCTTGCCTGAACTTCGTAGCGGCCATCTGTGAGCAAAATGGCCTCTTTGCGAAGGATTAAAAGCGCACCTGCTGATTCGGAGATGCCCACATCCTCTGCGGTAAACCCGCTTAAATATCGACGGTTTTCAGGACATGTTACAAGAAGCGCGTCCAAGCCTTGGGCGGCCAGGACGGCACGCACCCGCTTCATTCGCTCTAAGTAGTGAGATTTCATATATTTTTATCCACCATGTTCCGGTTTCTAAGCACTGATTCCGTTGTAAAAGTTCCTGGTAACGGAAGGTTGAAAAAGTATCGACCAGGATGACATGCTGACCCGACGTCTTGTCTATTTTATCGCCGAGTGAAGTGCCACAGTAATAATCGTATTTGGTAACCGTAGCCATAATAACTCGTCAGTCATAAGTTTCTCAAGAAAAAATTGGTGCACCACGGAACGAACCTATTGCCATATAAATATAGCCCAGCATATAAGATCTCCTTTCGTGACCCTCATGGGGCCACAAACATTTGAGATACTTTGGGGAAACTTACGACAGGCCATTTTGGGCATTAATTGTTTAGGAGGCTGACCTCCCGTGTCTTTAAAAATTCTATCTCCGGCCACTTTTCCATGCAGTAGTTGAGCTGCCAGTCACTGGTTGTTAGAAAGGAAAGGCAGCCTTCAACATCTCTTGCCAGGTTCGCCATATTTTTTTTCTCAAATTCAGCCATTTTTTTGCGATCATCACATCCGACCCAGCGTGCCACATTAAAATTTACAGGTTCATATATGGCATCCACACCATATTCCGCCTTTAAACGGGCTGTGGTTACATCAAACTGGAGGACGCCAACGGCCCCCAGGATATAGTCTCTGCCTATAACAGGCATGAAAACCTGAACAGCCCCCTCCTCTGCAAGCTGGATCAATCCTTTCTTAAGGTGTTTGGCCTTTAACGGATTTTTTAAGCGCACACGCCTGAAATGCTCAGGTGCAAAATTGGGGATCCCTCTGAATTTCAAAGATTCTTTTTCGGTAAATGTATCGCCGATCTTTATGGTTCCGTGGTTATAGATACCAATAATGTCTCCAGGAAAAGCCTCTTCCACATTCTCTCTGTCCTGTGCCAAAAACATGGTTGCATTGGCAAATGTTACATTTTTCCCGATTCTGTGGTGAACGACTTTCATTCCTCTTGTAAATTTTCCTGAGCAGATCCTGACAAATGCAATCCTGTCTCGGTGGACAGGGTCCATATTGGCCTGTATTTTAAAAACAAAGCCTGAAAATTCTTTTTCATATGGCGAGACCTCACGGGAAACAGCCTGTCTCACACCTGGATGGGGAGCTAGTTCCACAAATGCATCCAGCATCTCTTTAACACCGAAATTATTAATGGCGCTTCCGAAAAAGACCGGCGTCTGACTTCCTTTTATAAAATGTCGGCGCTCAAAAGGATTGACAGCGCCTTCAATCAGCGCGATGTCTTCCCGCAGTTCAACGGCCTGCCCCTTTAAAAGTTCATCCAGAGCAGGATCAGACAGATCATTAATAACGATCCCTTTTTGCCCAAGGGTTTTCCGGCCTGGTTCAAAAATATGCAATTGTCTGTGAAAAAAATTATACACACCTTTAAAGCGCTTGCCCATACCGATAGGCCAGGAAAGCGGTGTACATTCGATCTGCAGTTTATCCTCAATATCATCAAGAATATCAAGAGGCGCCATGCCTTCACGATCAAGCTTGTTTATGAATGTAATAATCGGGGTATTGCGCATTCTGCAGACCTCCATGAGTTTTTTTGTCTGAGGTTCCACACCCTTTACGCTATCAATTACCATCAGAGCGCTGTCGACGGCAGTCAACACCCTGTATGTATCTTCTGAAAAGTCTTGGTGGCCCGGTGTGTCGAGCAGATTAATCTCAAAATCTCCATAGTTAAATTTCATTACAGAAGTTGTAACTGAAATACCTCTTTCCTTTTCAATCGACATCCAGTCACTGGTAGCATGTCTGGCAGCTTTCCTTGCCTTAACAGCCCCAGCCTGCTGGATCGCTCCGCCAAAAAGGAGAAGCTTTTCCGTCAGAGTAGTTTTGCCTGCATCAGGATGGCTGATAATTCCAAATGTTCGTCTCCGGTTAATCTCTTTTTGATTAAAACTATTCATATGTTATCTTTGTTTACCCCTTTATATCCTGTATTTTAATTTCCTTTTCCACAATTCAACATTCAACATTGTCTCTAAAAAGTATCAAGATATCTCCCCCTGGTTTTTCCTGCAAAAGACGCACCTTTCCCAGCCGGGCAAGCTCAAGTATTGCCAGAAACGTAACGACGATCATTTCTCGATCTTCTGAAGAAAATAACTCAAAAAAACGGATAGTTCCTATCTGGTTAAGCTCTTCGACAATAGATTCCATTCGTTCAGAAAGACTGGCCTTGGCACTGGTGATTTCAAGGACTCTGGGAAGAGAATTGTTTCCCAGTACTTTTTTGAAAGCAGAGATAAGGTCTGTGAGGTTTACCTCAAGGATCCATTCAGAACCGGGTGCAGGGGTTTCCTTTTCCCCAATTTTTAATTCTTCACTCTTTACTCTTAACTCTTCACTCTCCATCCCTCCCTCACGGATAAACACATCCCTGCCCAATATAGGTCTGCACTCAAGGGACGCGGCTGCTTCTCTCATCTGAACCAACTCCTGAAGGGGCCGGACCAACTCAAGTCTGGGGTCGTCTTCAGGATCCGCTGGATCAGGCCTTGGCAGCAACATCCTGGATTTAATGTGCATCAGGGTGGCAGCCATCACCAAATATTCACCGGCCACTACCACGTCAAGGGCGGCCTGCATGAACTCCAGATACTCCAGGTACTGGGCAGTGACTACAGCTATGGGGATATTGGTAATTTCGAGTTTATTTTTTTGGATTAAGTGAAGGAGCAGATCTAAAGGTCCTTCAAAGGCCTCAAGCTTTACTTGGCATTCCGGTTCCAAAGGGCACTCCAAACCTGCGCCATTGTGGACTGCGCAACCTTTCTGGCCCTGTTGGCCCCATCTTCCAATATGGCCCTGACTTTGCCGGGATCGGCAGCAAGGGCCTTTCTCCTCCGCAGGATCGGGGCCATTTGCAGAATAATGGCTTCTGCAAGTTCTTTCTTACATGCCGCACAGCCCCGCTTGGCTGCCTTGCATTCAGACACAATGACGGCAAGCTGTTCTGTCGGCAGATAAAGCTGATGAAGCTTGAAGGCTATACAACGGTTTTCAGGATCACCAGGGTCACCCATTCTTGGCCGCTCCACATCAGTTATCATCGTGGATATTTTTTTCCTTACCACGTCGGGGGAATCTGACAGAAATATGGAATTTTCATAACTCTTGCTCATTTTTCTGCCGTCCAGCCCTGGGAGTTTGGGAACCTCTGCCAGCAAGGCATCAGGTACTGGGAAAACATTCCTATACAGATAATTGAACCTGCGTGTGATTTCCCTGGTTAGTTCAATATGGGGCAGTTGGTCCACGCCCACAGGCA